>JAGGWC010000153.1 GCA_021157645.1 Candidatus Cloacimonadota bacterium
ACAATTGCAACAGCATGAGTATCTGGAAAAAGTTCTTTTACAGAATTGATAACAAATTCTGTAGATTCCGGATCATTAGCAGCAAAGGCATGAACAAAATAAAGTTCTTTATCCTTGCTTTTATGTTTATAGATTTCCATTGCTCCAATATCCGGTAGTGCCTTATACATACCTTCTAAAGCAGTTTTTTTATCAATGCCAAAATGTGCACAAACATCTAATGATAAAGCAACATTCTCCTTGTGCTCTATATAAGAAAATCCCTGCATATCTTCGTTGGAAATTCCAGAATCCTCAGATTGAATGATTTCACAGTGAACTTTCTTTGCCTCTTTTTGAATAATTGGAAAAACTTTTTTCTCGGCAGTGAACAGAACGCCATGTTTGGGAATTGTATTGCAAAGAGAGCGAGTTACATTCTTAAGTCCGGGTCCCATAACATCAAGATGATCCAATCTGGAATTTGTGATAATTCCAATATTAGATTGAACAATTTCATGCTCTGTTACCCATTGATATTCAGGTGTAACCGCCATACACTCAAGAACAAGAATATCGATTTTTTTCTTTGCAGCAAATTGAATGATCTTAACCTGTTCCTTGATATTAGCACCATGATGCCTTATAATCGGCGTTTCACTTCCATCCTCATAAATCAGGGCTGGGGCAGAACCTGTAGTCTTGGCAATTGTTTTCTTCCTTCCGTTACGTAGACCGGCAGCAATAAGACGAGTAACGCTGGATTTACCTCTTGTTCCATTAATATGAATAATCATGGGAATTTTTTTTCTACTTATTTTACACTTTTGGAATTCATAGATTCCAAAAACGATCAGTAGTAATAATCCAATTATCAAACCAAACATGTTATTCTACTATTAATTTCCCGTTAGTGATTTCGATTCCATCAAAATTAGAAACTTCATTACCATCTTCATCGATCATTTGTAAATTCTCAAAAGCCAGGTCACTCTCACCAATTGCAATACCCTTTATACTAAAAGTGAAAAGATCTCCATTACCATCAACTCCATCTTCATTTGCAGTCTGTTGCAAACTAATGGTAATGTTTAATCTATCTTCTTCTTCAATACTCAATTCTACCAGAGCAGAATTCCAGAATCCTCCGATTACAACTGCATCTTGAACTAATTCCGCAATTGAATTATCGAATACAATTTCAGCAGAAAATGCAAACAATTTCTTAGCATTATCTATACTGATAGTGTATTCTACTTCCGTATTTATCGGTACTGTTTGTTCTGCAGGACTAAACACTAATTTAAGATTTTCTTCTTCCGGTTCTGTTGAATCACTTGAGCAGGATAATGAAAATAACATCACAGCAATCATTATCAATAAGAGTATTCTTTTCCCATGCAATTCAGGATTAAACACAGTTCTCAACATTTTACTCTCCGTTTTTTATTTCAATAATATCATTTTTTTTGTATCAATTGTTTTTCCGTTAACTTTTAATTTATAGAAATACAATCCACTTCCTACTTTTCTGCCGGATGCATCTTTTCCATTCCATACAACATTTTGTTCACCTGCATTCATTGAAGAATTCACGAGTTCTTTTACAAGCTGACCCTTAATATTATAGATAGATAATTCTACAAAACCATTATCTGCAATAGAATAGGAAGTGTTCGTTTCAGGATTAAAAGGGTTGGGATAATTCTGTTTTAAGTTATTTATCTCGATTGGTTGAATTATTGGCAGATCAAATTCACGAGCAATATAATTTTTTATTAGCAGTTCATTTCCTGTATTTCCCAGAGAATAGTAAATATCTTCAAAATTAGAACGATTTTCTTCTAATTCTTCAGGACTAAATAGTGGTAAACTAAAAGTTTCGCTATGAGTGGCTCCCCAGTTCAAACCAATAGCAATAATATCAGCAATATTAACTTCACCATTCCCATCACAATCTGCCAATGATGCTACATCAATATCCCAACCACCGGGATAATCATTAGCTAACCAGACAAGAGATGTAGTTGTTCTAGCATTCCCGATCTGACGCCAATAAACACCAATCTGTAAGATATCTTCTATGCTAACAATTCCATCAAGATTTGTATCTCCTGGCCAGATTAGGTCATTAGATGAGAATACATTAATATAACCACTTTTTGTAATCTCGTCTAAGCCTTCAGAATTCTCAACAGAAAGAGTAATGTCATAACTTCCCGGATCTGAGAAAATATGAATTGGATTCCGATCTTCAGATGTTGCACTTCCATCATCAAATTCCCAGATAAATTCATTATAAAAATATGGTGGTGATGTGAGATTAGTAAAGCTTACTTCATACGGTGCAATACCATAAGTTCTTTCAGTAGTAAAATCTGCAATTGGAACTACAGGAGTAACAAATACAGGTTCTTCAGTTGTGAACTTTATTGAAAATTCATTTTGAAGAGGTGAAGCACTTTGCGGATAAATATCTGCATAAGTATACAGTAATCCAGCAGATTGACTAAAATTTTCTATTCCCACAGTTGCATAATTACTATCTACATCAGGATTATTTGCCAATTTATAATTAAATTGGATCTCACCATTACCACTTGCAGTTGGATATGAAGCCGGATCATAGAGAACCATCTGAAATTTTTCAATAGATGTCATATCGTATCTATTAATACATTCATTCCATTCAACAATAAAAATATTCTCTGTTTCGTCATGGTAGTAACATATCCTCATATCAGCATATTGTTCATATCCTATTTCTTCTCCGATAAGATCATCCCAATATGGAGCTATCATTCCATAGGGACCAAGAGCTGAAGGGATATTCCAATTTCTAAAATATGTTTCCCAAGTTGGCTGCAGTGCAACCCAACCATTTGTACATATTGTTAAACTGTCACTTATTTCACCGTAAAATGGGAAATCAAATGGCATTGGAATTGTTACTGATCTATCATCACCCAGCTCATAAGCATATCCATTACCACCTTCTTGAGGATCTATTTCAATCCATTCATATTCAGGACAATTAGTATAAAACTGGTCATTGCTGTCATAGGCATAATATCCAAAAGTATCCGGACCTGTTGGTGCATTTTGTTCAACATCTCCTACTTCAATACTAAAATAGATAGTTGTTGTAAGTCCATCAACATCTGTAATATCTATTTGGAATGGAACGGATATTCCAACAAAGCAATCTTCTTCAGCATGTATAGTAAAATCAGCCGTTGCTGTTTCATCAATGCTTACATTACCAACTGTAAAGTTAGAAGTTATAACGGTTACATCCCCCGATAATGCAATAAGTTCAGCATCAAGAGATGTTGCATCAAAGGAACCGATATTCTTGAATAAAACTGAAATCTCACTTTCTTCATTTGGTTCCAAGATGCCATTCTCGTCATTCACAACAACATTCTCAAATTCAAAAATTAAGCTGCTGACAATAATTTGGAATTTTGAAGTACTGCCATTAGAAATTGCCAAATCAAATTCGATAACCTCATAATTCAAACAGTTAGAATTTATCTCTATTTCATATCCTTCAGTTGCTATAGAACCAGCATTTATGTCGCCAAAATTAGCAGAAGCTGTAATTATATTTACATTACCATTATTTGAAGTAAGATTTGCTGAAACTGAATTTGCAATTTGAGTTCCAAAATTCTTCAAAGTAAGATCAAGCTGCACAGTTGCTCCCGCAATAATTGCACTTGTTGGAGATACATTCTCAAGACCAAGATCAACATTTGCTTGAACTACATTAATTGTATTCTGTAACGGATGATAATTTGGTTTTGTAATCGTTAGTAAAATTTCACCTTCAGTTTCCGACTCAAGGTAAATAAGAGCAGAACCGTTTTCTACAACAGCAGCAGAAGAAAATTCATCATCTTTAATTGCAGTTACAATTGCTCCATCCAAACCGGTTAGATCTATCTCAATGAAGTTCGTTCCCACACTAACTTCTGCAGGAATTGTGCAGGAAATATTCTGTGGAACTGTAGTCCAGATCGATAATGAAGGATCACCGAGAATATTATAAACATTAAAATAAAACTCAACATCACCACCCGGCTCTCTGTTTAATGGAAAATTATCATAAAGCTCATATTTCCCACGTAATACAGCGCTTCCAAAAGCAAGATTATTTTCATTGAGCACTCCATACCAGAGTCCTGAGAATATTGAATTATTTAATTTTGTACTTGTATGCAGATCAGATGGACCTACAAAGATCACGCCACCCCTTGGATTTCCAGGATTACCTAATCTTAACCATGCTTCACCAAAACAAGGATCAACACTGTTTGCAAAATCTCCTGTATTACACACAATTGACGTCATAATAGGTAACATACGATAGTTGTCCAAATTTTCTAAATTATCAATATGATAATATGGATAGTGCCAGCCATTTGCATCACCCCAACCTCGATAACTTACAACTCCCACACCATCATTTATAGAAGCAGTGATAAGTGATGTCCCTGGATTGATAGGAGGATAATAAATCTCATCTATCTCATTATAACCGTAGTTATACATTTTATCACGAAGCCATTTTGTAACTTTTACGGGAGTTGATGGTAAAGGTGGTGCAGAACTATAATTACCTGCTACAAGAGTTGCATTTTCAAACCAGTGAGTAGTCTCCATAAAAGGTTCTTTTTCATAATATAAAGTTTTTGCTATAATTGTCTGGAGTTCTAATACAGTATCAAATGACATCCTTCCTATTATCATTTCAGGAAAATAATCATCACCTTCTAATAAAGTATATGGATGATCAGTAACATTACTATCCCCTCCAGTACTAACTATAAAGAAAGAGGGAATTTGGAAAGGGTCGTCTATATCGCCTGTTAATAAAATATAATCTGCTGGTTCTTCAGATGTATCATAAATATTTTGTATATATGCTTTTATATCATCACTCGTGCCCCCAATATCTTCTAAAGTTACAACTTCTGTTTTAATTCCCTTTTGATTTTTCCAATCAATAAAAGTCTGCATATCATTCAATAAGCTCTCGCGAGTTATAATAAGCATTTTAGATGGTGAAACTGAAGCATCTCTAAGATATGATCTTTCAAAGTTATCTGCTATAGAACGATAAAGTGGTAAAAATGCTGCAGATATCTTTTGAGGTACCTGAACAGGATCAATCATTCTCACTTCAATATCAATACTCTTTAGCACAGCGGATATTCCCTCTGTATTTTTAGTTTTGCTTATAATAAATTGATGAGCATAAAGATCTCGCATTATAAAGCTATTTTGTAATTCGATATGATCTTCTCCGCCCGTAGAAAGCGTTCGAAGCAATTCTCCGTCATTGGAATACTCAGCTATTTCACATTCATTAACAATGATATCAATATTTCTTGATGGTAATGCAATTACTTGCTTAATATCATTTTGTTCCATTGTATTATCATCAACAAAAGTGATTCTCAATCCATCTCCGGATCTTTGATATTCCAATATTCCAAAAAGTGAGTATACTGTAAATAACAGCAGCGTTAATAAAAAAAATTTTTTCACATCTCCTCCATTTATTTAATTAACATCATTTTTTTAGTTTGATCTATTCCTATAGTTTTAAATCTGTAAAGATAGACCCCACTTGCAACATTTTTTCCACTATCATCTTTTCCATTCCAAACAGTAGAATGAAATCCAGCATCTATTTTGCCGTCAATAAGCTTTTTAACCTTTTCACCTTTAACATTGTAAATCTGAATTAGAACTTTCGAATTAGAACGTAAAGCATAATTTATAACTGTTTCAGGATTAAATGGATTCGGATAGTTCCCTTCAAGATAAGTTGTTTGAGGAATAAGAATGTTTTCTGTATTTGTTTGAATATGATTAATGACAGCATCTATAGACAAACTAGATTGATAACCACCGCTATAAAATGCTCTTACATTATAAGAATATATTCCATTTTCCATTTCAGGATCCAGATAGGAAGTTCCCTCAATTCCATCAGCTATCATTATCAAGTTACGATAGATCTTATAACTCACAAGTTCCCTAGTTGCAGGTTCATCCCAAGTTACAAAAATATTTAATCCCTGTGTTACAGCTTGTGGATTTTGTGGAGCAGGGAAATTTATCATAACTTCATCTTGGTTGGATGGTAGAGACTCTCCTAAATCATGTATTGCGGTTACATAATAATCATAGGTTCCTGCAGGCAGTGCAAGATCTGCATAAGTTAATGTTGCAGGATCAGCAATCGTTGCAATTTCTGTACCATCGCGGTATACTTTATAACCAATATGTTCTCGGCTATTCTCCGAAGAATGTTTTTTATGTCCTGTTATATTTGTTTCTCTACTCACTGACTCTGGTAAATTCCAAGTTAATACCACATCATTATATTCAATTACATTACTGACGAATCCTGTTGGGATAGGAAGTGCTTCCAATATAAAATCAACAAACGTAGTCTCATTTTCAATAACTTCAATATCATTCTCTGTAATTGATGTATAACCGGCCAAACTAGCTGTTATGTCATAGGATCCAGGAAGCTGAGGATAAATATAATTACCTGTCTGATCTGGATTGGTATATGTGACTCCATTTGTGATATTTACCTCGTCAATATTACCACTTCCTCCAATTAATGTAACTTCACCGGCAATAAATCCCCAATACTGTGAAGAAGTTGTAAAAAGAAGTGCCATTTGGTTTTGTAGTGTTTTAGCAGCAACTGGATAACTATTATTAAATGTATATTCCAATCCAATAGTACCTGTAGGATCTTCTATCCCAACTGAGGAATATTGACCATGTTGAGATGGATAAGAACCTGGGTTACAGTTATTTATAACTTTGTACTGAAACTTAATCTCGCTATCTCCTGTGAATGTAGGATAGTAGTTTGCATCAAATAAAATTACCTGGAATGTTTCTTCTGCGCTATTATAGTCATTTTGCAAATGATTCCATTCGATAATTACAGTATGCAATGATGAGTCGTAATACCAGTAAACATCACCACTTCCCGTTCTTAAATCATCCCAAAAAGGAGCGATCATAGGTGAAGGACCTTGAGGTCCAGGGATCGGACTGTTCATAAATGAACCTTGGGTACTTCCTCCAGGAGCTATCCAGCCATTGGAACATACTGTCATTATATCATACTCTTCTCCGTACATTCTAAGTGTAATTGGGAGTTCACTGATTGTCTCACTATCACCCGTATTACCAGGATCATTCAAGTTAAGGTTTGTACCAATATTATTTATCTCGATCCAATCATAAGATGGTACATTAAAATAGCTTAGATCACCATCATCATAACAAAAATAAGAGTATGCATCAGGTCCTAATGGATCGTTTATTGTAACTTCTCCCACATTCAGAATAAACTGAGTTATATTATCGTATCCATCGGTATTATACAGATGGATTTCCATGATTACTTGAGTTCCAACCACAAGTTGTGTATTTGCAATTAATTCAAATGTATCTGTTGTATTAGATGCTTGTTCACCAGCAATGATATTACCAAAATACCCATTATCATCAGATACTGTAATTCGACTATTAGTTGAAGTCAACTCGCCATAAACTGCATCTGCAGTTACGCTACCCAAATTCTGTAATGAAACGGTCATTTCTACTACTTCACCCGGATCAAGTATTCCGTTACCACCATCTAGCACTTCATAATCTGCTGCATCAAGGTTAGCACCTGCTACAATAAGGAACAAAATATCTGTCCACTGGTTTCCACTACCATCTTCAATCAGAACATCCAATTGGATCACTGTTCCACCTAACACATCTTCAGCTATGGAAAAATCAAAATCATCGGTAC
>JAGGWC010000217.1 GCA_021157645.1 Candidatus Cloacimonadota bacterium
CAGAACCTGTTACTCCGAGCAATGTTTGAAATCTTTCGTTATTTTCAATACCCTCAATTAAGGCAGAGATTGCCTGAGGTTGGTCACCTCTTGGTTGATAATCAGATACTAATTTAAATTCATTCATTCTATTCTATCCCAAAAAAACTTATGAATAATTTAATTATCTTCTTTGGGATGGCAAGAAATTTATTGTGATTGATTACGTAATTACAGATATGTAGTGACAGTTTATTAAACTGTCTAAAAAAAAGGTAGATCAATGATCTACCACTACAAAGAGCAATGTTTGAAATAATGTTTGTCGATGAGAAATGCAACGTGCAACGTTGCGGTACGACATAAATGTAACCCGTGAATTCAGTGGGAACCGATAAATTGAGAAATAAGATCCCCACTTTCGTGAGCACGACAATGTAGCTTCAATTCCTCGAATTGATCGATGTGATATTTATAAGATTGTTGTGGATGATTAAGGGTAATCGTTCCTACAGAAGATTTGATTATTGTAACTCGATCTGCCAGATTGAGTAATTTATTTTAGCGATCAGGTTGATCGCTTTACTTTTTTAATTGACTTCAATTCAGTTAAAATAAATTTCAGAAAAGTAATATTAGATATTTTAGTTTAATTAATAATTTATAAATTATAAAGAATATATTTGGAGGTATTATCGTTTTTTTTTTTGATAATTTGAATCTTTAATTTATTAAAAAAGATCAAAGGAGAAAAAATGCAACAATTAAGAATTTTGTGGGTCGATGATGAGATTGAACATTTAAAACCCTTTATACTTTTTCTAACTGAACGAGGTTACAAGGTAAAAACTATTTCCAATGGCTCAGATGCAATAGACTTGGTTTCAAAAGAAAATTTCGATCTAGTTTTTCTGGATGAAATGATGCCCGGAATGGATGGACTTTCTACTTTAAATGAGATTAAAAGAATAAGCAATTCTCTGCCGGTTATCATGGTCACAAAAAGTGAGGAAGAAGGTATAATGGAAGGTGCCATCGCAGGGCAGATAGCTGACTATCTAATAAAGCCGATCAATCCAAATCAACTTATTATGGCTATTAAGAAGCTATTTGAAGCGGATGAAATTAAAAGAAATAAGATTGGTGCCCAATATGCAAAGTTCTCAGCTGAATTAAATCAAAGATTATTTACAGACCTTAAAAGTAAAGATTGGATCGATATTTATAAGGATTTGAATAATTGGGATTTTATTCTTGATGATATTAATGATCAAGTCCTTCTACAGACTCATTTCTTAGAAAAAATGAACTGCAATGCGGAGTTCTCTAATTTTGTAACCGATAATTATAAGGATTGGCTGATTTCTGATGACAGACCACAACTCTCTTTTGATGTGGTTTCAGATTATGTTATTCCAAAATTAAATAATAAAGCTCCGGTTTATCTGATTGTTCTGGATTGTATGAGATTAGATCAGTACCGTTCAATTGAACCATATATAAAAGAGCTCTTCGATGTTGATCTGAATATATATTATTCCATCCTGCCAACAGCGACTCCATATTCTCGTAACGCTATTTTTAGTGGCTTACTTCCCAATGATATTGCTAAAAACTTCCCTGAATATTGGGTGGAATCAAATGATGCGGATAATAGTAGAAATAGAAATGAACATCAGCTTCTGGATGCCCACATAGATGATCTAGGATGTAATATTGGTCCGAGTAAATATATCAAGATCCTCAATATTGATGAAGGTAATTTTGTGGCGCGGAAGATCACATCTTGGCAAAGTGAAAAATTGGTGACTTTGGTTTATAATTTTCTTGATCTGCTTGCACACCATCGTTCTCAAGATGAAATTCTAAAAGAAGCGATTCCGGATGAACAGGCACTTAGAGCATTTACAAAACACTGGTTTTTGCATTCAAGTTTTTATGAAGCTTTAAAAAAAATAGCTAAACAAAATGCAACTGTTATCTTAACTACAGATCATGGATCTATCAGGGTTAACAGAGCCAGTCAACTTGTTGCAGATAAAGAAACAACAACAACAGTAAGATACAAACAGGGAAAAAATCTATCTTGCAATGATAAGCATGCACTTTATATAAATGATCCTGAAGAATTTGGCTTGCCGGCACGTGGTATTATCGATAATTATGTTATTGCTAAAGATGATTATTATTTTGTTTATCCTAATTCATTTCATAAATATATGAATCTTTATAATGGAACCTTCCAACATGGCGGAATTTCCATGGAAGAGATGCTTTTACCGTTGGCAGTTTGTAAACCAAAGAAATAAAAAAATATGCAGACGGAAAAAATTCTAAGAAGTGAAGATGATACAATAGCATTTGCTCAAGAGCTAGCTCCAAAATTGAAAAAAGGTGATGTGCTGGCTCTTTATGGTGAGTTGGGAACTGGGAAAACTTTCTTCACTCAACAACTTTGTAAATCTTTGGGAGTTACAGAAAATGTGAGCAGTCCCAGTTATGTTTTGATGAATGAGTATATGGGATCTTTTACAATTCATCATTTGGATCTTTATCGGCTGGATGCAGCTGAAGAAGTGCTTGAGTTGGGTTTATATGATCTGTATGATGAGGCAATAACAATTATTGAATGGCCTGAAATTGCAGATGGAATGTTGCCTGAAAACGCGATTCATATCTATTTTGAATTCATTGATACTTATAGAAAAGTAACGGTTAAAAAGTGAAATGTGAAATGGGAAAAGTGTTTTGTCAATTTGACATCCTGTCTGTCATTCCGACGTTACCAGTCTTTAGCTGGTTTCTTATAGCCTTACTCAGGAGGAATCTCGTGCTTTTCTTACAGCTTTTCTTCTTGGGCAGTTAAAAAACCACCTCATCCTGCTGTCCTTCTCCCAGAGGAGAAGGAATATAAGAGCAAGTGAAAGAAATATGTCATATTTGCAAAATGTGGTTGTATCTCTGAGGAATTCTAACAAAGACATTCGACGAAGAGTCAACAACACTCCAGATTCTTCGAGGGAAAAGCTAGTAGAGTTTCTCAGAATGACGTAGTTGGTTTGTCTCTCTAAAAATTAAAAAAAGCCCGATACATTAAGTAACGGGCATTTCTCTTATTTAAAGTAATATTATTTACTGATCAGTAGGTAAATTATAACCAGTAAAAGAGCGATATTAATCACATTTCCCCAGAGTAATTTGCTCTTAAGTTCATTAACAACTTTCCAGTTATCATTTAACTTTTCTTCAAGGCGAACGATCATATGTTCAAGAGCAGAGAATTTCTCAGCTGCGGTATCAATTTTCTTAACCTTTCGCATATTATCAAAATCTTTAATAAAGTGTTTGATCATATCAAAAAACATGCTTATCAAGCCGCTGAGGAAAGGACTACTTTTATGATTATCATTCTTGTTTTTCATTTAAACTCCCTGCAATTATTATTCTCTTTAGCATTTACAAAATAATAAGATTATATGTCAATAATTTTATGGAAGATAAGAATGCCCTCACCCCGATCCCCTCTCCCAGAGGGCGAGGGGACGTCCCCCTTGAGAAGGGGGAATGAAAGGGGGTTTTGCTACATTAGTCTTATGCTGCTCTCAAAATCCTGTCATTTTGACTAAATTGAGCATATTAAAGCAATTAATCTACTATAGAATTTCTTTAGTTATTACTGAAATTTTTTAGAGAATGAAAGTTATATAAAAAAATATCGTTCAAGTATATTTGGGCTAATAATTTGCAAATGACAATATGCTTATAAAAAAAACGGGAGGATGCCAAAAAAGTTGAAAATACTTTGACATCATATCTTAATTTTTAAAAATCCAGTTTTAAAATTCAATACAGAAAATTTCAACGGTGAAAATA
>JAGGWC010000226.1 GCA_021157645.1 Candidatus Cloacimonadota bacterium
GAAAAATAACTGAGCCCAACTTGAAGTACCCTTATAGCAGGACTATCTGTCATTACAAGTGGCCACATAAAACTGTTCCAACTTCCAATAAAACCAAATATTGCTGCTGTTACGATTACCGATTTAGAAAGAGGAAGAACCAATGTCCAAAGAGTACGAAAACGGCCACAACCATCAATTCTGGCAGCATCAAAAAGTTCATCAGGAATAGTTTTAAATTGTTGCCGGAGCAAAAAGATCGTGAATATATTAGCTATCCAGGGTATGATAAGTGCATTATAGGTATCTATCCAACCGAGATGATTCAATAATACATACGATGGAATTAAATAAACCGGCTGAGGTACCATCATCATACTGATAAAAAGATAAAAAATAAAATCTCTGCCTTTGAATCTCATTATAGCAAATGCGTAAGCTGCTAAAGAACCAGTTACCAACACTCCAAACACGACCGAAAATGAAACGAATAATGTATTGATAAAATAACGTTTAAAGGGAACTTTTGTGAATGCTTCTTTGTAATTTTCAAAATGCAATTTAAATTCTTTTTTATCTACAATATCCGAAGTAGCAACTTTTTCATACGAACGAATTCTATTCATATTTTCATCAAAAAAATGAACGTAAGTACTGTCCCCATCTATCTTGACAGGTGTAATTCTATAAATTTTTCCATCTTCTTCATAAGTAGAATAATATTCAATTGGTAAAAATCCAACATTACCTTTATTCACTTCTAATTGAGATTTTACAGAAGTTGTTAACATCCAGATAAATGGAATGATCATAAATAGACCGCAAACACTAAGAATTATATAAGATATTGATTTTTTCATAATGTAACCTTAATAATGGACTTTCTTTTCTAGTTTTTTCTGAAATAATGTAAGAATTAAAATAATTCCGAAAAGAATCAGGGCAACAGCACTTGCATAACTTAAGTTATTACTCTCACCAAATCCTTTATCGAACAGGAAGTAAACAATAACCTTGGTTGTTCCAAGAGGACCTCCAACCGGTGGACCTGTCATTAAATAAATTTGTGAAAAAACCTGAAAAGTTACAATGGTTGTCATCATCAAAACATAAAAAGTAGTTGGTGATATCAATTGCCACGTAATTTTGAAAAATTGTCTAATCTTTCCGGCACCGTCAATATCAGCAGCTTCATAATATACTTTTGGAATGTTCTGCAATCCTGCAAGGTAGATGATAGTATTGTATCCAAGTCCCTTCCAAATGGTTACAATAATTATACAAAATAAAGCAAGCGAAGGACCCCCAAGCAGTAGATAAAGTGTATTATAACTCATTCCAATTCCACTTGAAAGAGTTTGGACAAAACCACTGAAATTTATTCCTAGATTACTTAAGAAAATATCTGTTACTCCACGGCTTTCTGCTAACCAGCCCATCGAATCAAAACCAATTTTGGTTAGGAAAAAATTTGCTAGCCCTGTCTGCTGATTGAATATGATCTTCCAAACAATAGAAATAGCAACCATTGAAGTTACAGTAGGAATAAAATAAATTGAACGGAAAAGACTTTTCATCTTCTCAATTCCATTCAAAAAATTTGCAAAAATAAGTGAAAGTACTAAACTAATTGGAACTACAAAAATCACCAAATAGAAGGTGTTAAGCATTGATTGCCAGAATTCCCCATCATGAAACATCGTTATGTAATTTTCAAATCCGATAAATTTTCCGGGACCAGTTATTGTCCAATCATAAAAACTGACTATGAACGATAAAATTATTGGGACCAAGCGGAAAACAATTATGATAATAGCTGCCGGCAAAATATATAAATATGGTCCAAAATCAAATTTCTTTTTCATTTCATTTCCTATCAATTTCCATTCTATATTTTAATTAGGTTCTCTAATGTCAATTGAATTATGATTCTAAACAGTTATTGGAATAGATTTTCAAGAACAAAACAAGATTGTTGACACGAAATTAAAGAAAAACAATTAATGAAAACAGAAATAATACTAAGGGGGAAACTATGAAACTATTTAAAGTGTTTATTATTTTTATTATTCTAATCTCTTTAAAACTATCAGCAGAAATTGTTCATTACTCACAATTACCGGAAGAACTTCAAAAAACAGTTATTCCTGATATGGAAGGCAGAGTATTGGTAAGTTATTTTGATTCACAGCTTATTAAGAATACAACTTTAACAAGAGAACTTCCAACAGTTGCAGATGGCTGGCCTGTTAGTTATTCAGGTTCAAATTGTCATAATGGTGCCATTTATGTTAATATGGATTCAGATCCGGAATTAGAAATTCTCTTCGGAGTTGGAACAAAGATCACTGCTCTTAATCTGGATGGAACCACTGTTGCGGGATGGCCTGTTCAACTAAGCTTTTATATCTGGAGCAGTCCGGCTGCTGGTGATATTGATGCTGATGGGGAAATAGAAATTGTCTGCACAAGTCGTAATAACACTACAGCTAATTCAGGTGCACTTTATGCTTTTGAATTGGATGGAACACCTTGTACCGGTTTCCCTGTAACTCAAGCTGGCGGTGGCACAAACAACGTTTGTCTTTTCGATCTCGATTCCAATGGAGATATGGAAATACTGGTTAATGTTAGGAATCATCCGCAAGGCTGGGTTTATGTTTATGATGGTGATGGAAGTGTTTATCCTGGTTTTCCACAGGAACTGGATTATATCCCGGGGGCTGGGATCTCTGCAGGTGACATAACCGGAGATGGTATTCCCGAAATAGTTGCTCTTAGCTATAATAGTCTTCATGTCTATGACCTTAGCGGTGCTCTATTAGATGGATTTCCACTTTCAAACCCCGGTTACAATTATTCCTATTCACAACCCATTTTATGTGATATTGATGATGATGGATTGAGAGAAATTATCTGGGGCGGTTGTTCCAGTAGTGCGGGTGCAGTTTTTGTAGTTAATGATGATGCCAGTTCTGTAGCTGGTTGGCCACAAACAACAGATCAATGGATATTTGGAACTGTATCTCTGGGAGATATTGATCAAGATGGTTCTTTGGATGTTGTAGTTGGTGATCAGGTTTCATCCGGAACTCCAATGGATTATATTTATGCTTGGGATGCTGCCGGAAATGATATTGCAGGATTTCCTGCCGGACCTACAAATGCGATCTATGCTCAGGTTGGAATTGCAGATCTGGATGGTGATGATAATGTAGAATTAATGATAGATGATAATAATTTTGGATTCGGATACAATGCTTATAATCATGATGGAACTCATTGTGCGGATTGGCCGTTAGACTGTGGAACTTCCATGTATTCAACCACAATGCAAATGCCGCCAGTATTTGGTGATGTAGATAATGATGGTGATCTGGAAATCATTGGAGCAGCAACAGACATTATGAACTGGGTTGTTGAATGTTACTTGTGGGATACTGATTCCGCTTGGAACGAAGATCTTACTTATATGGTAATTGATGGAGTTAATATCCAGCATAATGGCTTATATGATCCAGATGAATCGTCTATTTTATATCCACCTCGAAATGTACAAGTAGATGAACAGACATGTACAGTTAGTTGGGAAATCCCACTTCCATCCTCAAACTTGCTTACAGGATACAATGTTTATCTTGATGGTGTTCTTGAAGCTGCAGTTGGTGTGGATGTATTTGAATATCAATACACCGGATTAATTCCACAAACAAATTATATTGCTGGTGTTTCTGCAATTTATGATGAAGGTGAATCAGTCATAATTGAAGTTGTTTTTCAAATGGGTTGGGCTCCTCCATTTCAACCACCAACAAATCCAGATGTTGCTGTAGAAGATTACAACGATGTACTTGTAACTTGGGAACCACCTGGCGGAGGAGCAGTAGAAGAAATTCAATATCATACAGGTTATGATAATAATGGAATTGGAACCGGTGCAGCAGCTGACTTTATTTGTGTAGCTCGTTTCACAGGTGATGAAATATCTTGTTACTATGATAACTGGGAAATTACTCGTGTTAAGATTCTTCTTCACTCACTTGATTTCAGTTATGTAGCAATTCAAGTATATGAAGGTGGAAGTTACGGAGATCCTGGAACACTTGTTTATGATGAAGAGATAACAGGTTCTGTATTAATAGGTGAATTCACAAACCATCTATTAAGTACACCTGTACCACTTGTATCTGGTAACGAGTATTGGATAGGTTATGATATTCAAGCAACTGGCGATCATCCTGCAGCAGTAGACGCGGGACCAATGTTCCCAGACAAAGGTGCTTGGATGTTCTTTAGTGGAGCATGGCAAACACTTCCAGAATTGGGAGCAACCCTTGATTTCAACTGGATCATCACGGGTGTATTATCACAAAGTGATGGTATTGCATCAGTTGGTGGTAAACACAGTGAAACAATTGGAAGAACTCATACACTTAGAAGTTCTTCACAATTCGAAGCTGAAGTAGCTTACGATAGCAGAAGAGAAGCAACTACTCCTGCAACTAGTAATTCACGTTCACTCGCTGGTTATACAGTATTCAGAGATGGTGTTGAGATTGCAGACATTGCTGATCCAGCAATTCTTAGCTGGCTTGATGAGTCACTTGATGCAGGAACATATGAATATACAATTGAAGCTTATTATATAGATCCACCAGGAATATCAGAGCCTACAGACCCTGTAAATGCAACAATTATACTTAATCCTCCAGTCAATCTTACAGCAAACTTAATACCACCTAACATAATACTCACTTGGGATGCACCAAATAGAGGAATTGACAGCTATAATATTTATCGTGATGATATATTGATAGAAGAAGGAATTACAGGACTTATGTACATTGATATCAATGTTCCTACTGGAATTTACATTTATAATGTAACTGCTTTATATGAAGGTGGTTACGAATCCGTATTTTCTAATGATGCTGGATGGGTACAAGGAACATATCCTAATTTGATACCCTTAGTTACAGTTCTAGGTGGAAACTATCCAAATCCATTTAATCCGGAAACTACAATTTCTTTTTCAGTAACACAAAATTCCGATTTTGTGACATTAGAAATCTTTAATATCAAAGGGCAAAAAGTAAAAACTTTAGTTAACGAAATTCTTCCAGCGGGGAATCATTCAGTTGTTTGGGATGGAACCGATGATCATGATAAGAAAGTTTCTAGTGGAGTTTATCTTTATAAAATGCAAGCGGGTAATTATTTAGAAACCAAAAAAATGATATTAATGAAGTAAGCGAGCTGGTAGCTCGCTGTACATAGAGGGAAAAGATGATACAGGTTTACACAGGAAATGGAAAAGGAAAAACAACAGCAGCGCTTGGATTAATCATTCGAGCGTTAGGACAGGAAAAAAAAGTATGTCTTATCCAATTTATGAAAAAGAATTTTGAATACGGAGAAATTAAGTTTTTATCTAAACAGGATGGACTTGATATCTTCCAATTTGGAACTGCACAATTAGTAAATCCGGAAAGTCCAGCGCAAATTGATTTTGAAGAAGCAGAAAAAGCTTACACTAAATGCAAAGAAATTATC
>JAGGWC010000014.1 GCA_021157645.1 Candidatus Cloacimonadota bacterium
GATACGATCTTAGAAATATTTGATTTTGTGCAGGCAAAAAGTGTATAACCATCCGATGGTAATTGAAGTAGCCTTTTCATTGCAACAATGCCACCCGAACCGGGTTTATTCTCAACTACAAACGTAGCCTCTGTATATTTGGATGCAACATCTGCAAATTTACGTGCAGTAATATCAATCAATCCTCCCGGACCTGTATAAACAATTATTGTTACAGGCTTTTCCGGAAATGAAAATTTTTCATTAGTTTTTTTACACGATGTGAAAAAAAGTAGAGTGAACAAAAGAATAATCAACAATTTTCTCATAAAATCTCCATTATTTGAAAACACTCTGCATAAAAACATTCTGCATAAAGAAAAGCGCAACATAAGCTAATATTGCAGACGCAAGTGGTGTTGCAATCCAGCCCATACTTATCTGACTGAGTTTCTTAAAATTTATATTTCTTCCACCTTTTGCCAAACTGATTCCCATCACAGAACCTACAACAGCTTGTGAGGAAGATACTGGAACTAAAGGGAATGCTGGTAAATGAAGTGAAGTTAAAAGATTATGTAACCCTTGTGAAGCAAATAGGAATAAGGTTATCGAGCTCGCCAAAACAACAACTAGTGCTGTTACAGGAGAAAGCTTAAATATTCCAGATCCAACTGTCATCATTACTTTTTTAGAATAAGTAAAGACTCCAAAAGCTATAGCAATTCCACCTAATAAAAATAATTGTTGAATGGATGATAGATGAAATAACCCTGCAAGAGTAATATCTTGGAATGGTGAAGAATTTATAAAAACGCCCATAACATTACCAATATTATTTGCGCCCAAACTGTAAGAACCAAATGCTCCTACAACCAATAATCCAATTCGTGTATAAGAATCCAGGCGCAGTAAATGAATTTTAGATCTTTCAACAATTCTCTTGATTATATGAAAAAACAGAAATGCAAAAAGTGCAGATAAGATTGGAGAGAACACCCAGGTTCCTACGATCTTAGAAAGTGAACTCATACTTGTAGCTGTTTGTGAAAAGAAGTTCCAACCAATAATTGCACCGACAATAGCTTGAGATGTGGAAACTGGTAATCCGGCTTTAGTCATCCACATCACAGTTACTGCTGCTGCCAAAGCAACAATAAATGCACCGGCTAACTGATTCACTGCACCCAACTTGCCTAAAGTATGAGAAGCGCCTGCACCACTTACAACAGCTCCGAGGATAATGAACACGCTGCAAATTAAAGCTGCAGTTTTAAATTTTATCATTTTGGTGCCTACAGCTGTTCCAAATATATTTGCTGCATCATTTGCACCGAGTGACCAGCCCAAAAATAATCCACTTGATAAGAAAAATATTATTGTTAACATAAAATTATTCTCTCTAACCTAAGATTAGATCCTACGTTTGATAGCATAAACTGAAAGTCGTTCTGCTACAGACTCTGCAACATCCGAAACTGCTGCAATTTTTTCTGCAAAATATCTCATATGAACTTTATGACTGAAACGTTGAATTTCATCACTATTGAAAGCACTTCGTTTTAAATGTTCTTCTACGTTATCTGCTTCATGCTCGTAAAAATGCACTTTATTCACATAATTACTTACCATACCAATCTCTCGAAAGAAAGCTCTAGCTGCCTTAACTACTTCTTCAACTGTTTTAGAAGAAAGTTCAGAAAGTTCGATGAAGTCACTTTTTAGAAATTCAGGGATTTCGGGAGTTTCTATGGAGAATTGTTCCAGTACTTTCTCACAGATATCAACGATATCATCAAGAGTTTCTAAAAGACCTAAAACATCTCCACGAGATTCAGGAATAAGCATATATGTATAAAGTTTGTGCTTAATGTCACGCCGAATATTATCTGCATCACTTTCAAGATCTGTGATCTCTTTGAAATTTTTCTCGAACTTATCTTTCTTCCCTTTTACATATGCTTTTACACCTTCTTGAAAGATCAATCCTGCTGTGGTTACACGATCAAGAAACCCATCAATATCCCCTTCCAATTGTTTAGATTTGCTATTAAAAAACTTTGGCATATTAATCTCCTCGCCTTCTATCTTAAATATTTATCAAACATCAAGCCATGTCTCAAACCGCGATCACTGATTGTGAAAGAATCAATCTTGAAAATCTCCATGATAGTATTTATTATTCCTGCACCAGCCAATATCACATCTGCTCTTTTGGGTTGAAGTCCTGGAATTTGTTTTCGTTCTTCGATAGTTTTATTTTGGTATAACTCGATTTGACTTTTTACTTCATCTAAAGACATTTGAGAACCTTGAATTATTTTTGGATCATATTTAACCATTTTATGCATAACAGCACCCATGCTTGTTACTGTTCCACCAATTCCAATGAGGTAATCAGCTTTTCTCTCAGTAATTTTTTCATTAAAAAAATCCATCATATAATCCTGCATTTTCTTCAATTCAGTATTTGTTACAGGATCTGAAAGTAAGAATTCTTCTGTAGGGTGGACTGCACCTAAATTTAAGCTGATACGATTATTTAAATTAGCTCCTTTTCCAAAAATAAATTCGGTACTACCTCCACCGGTATCGAAAACTACAACATCCTTATCAGTGTTTCCAATTGTGGATAATACTGCCAAATAGGATAATCTTGCTTCTTCTTCTCCTGGAATCACTTTAATAACAAGCCCTAGCTCATCTTTTGCTTTTTTTAGGAACACATCGCTATTATTTGCTGTTCGTAAGCACATTGTACCAACTGCAGTAATTTCTTTTACGTTCTCTTCTTTAGCACTTTTCATGAATTCACGCAATGCTTCAATGTTTCTATCCATCGCAGCATTTGAGATGATTCCTGTTTTTAGAAGTCCTTCACCCAATCTTGAAATATTGTTTGTATCTATTATTGTTATCGATTTTCCATTTTCAATAGAAAATAGAAAGAATTTGATCGAGTTCGTCCCGATATCTAATATCGCATATTTATCCATTATTACATCCTTGTGTTAATAAATCCAATTATTTAATATTTAAATCCAAAAGTTCGTTTCATTGCTTTTATATAATTTACATTTTCGTACTCAGTTAAACCTAATTTTTTTACAGTTTTTAAAACTACTTCCATATTTTCATGTTCAACAGCAATAGTTTTAGTTTCAAACTCGTTAAATTTAACTTCTGCAATTTCTACAATTGCATCATCGATTAAATAACCATGACGGTTTTTATTAACATTTATCATTTTTAAATCAGGATTCTTTCCGATCAGATCTTCAATATATTCTTCATATGAATATTCATCTTTATCAAGGTAAGGCATTTGCAATCCAAAAGCTTTATAAACAAGTGCAAGATCATTAATATGGATAGGAAACGCTGATTTTGCCAGAACTGTCCATTGTTCCAAACCAGTTTTTTCGCTAATTCTAATTGGTGATTTTATATCCATTAATTCATCTCTGATCTTTGTATTGTCATTGCTATTCTTTGATAAAATATAGATCTCCTTACTTTCTCTATGACGTGCATTTCCATATTCTTTTATATTTTTCTCACCTTTAGAAAGGTCATCTCCAAAAGTTCTCCATTCCCATCGGGGTATAATTTTTTCCATTCTTATGCCTCTTTATTTTTATTTATTTTCTCAATTTTCTTTTTAGCATCAGCTATTTTTTCCCAATTGCCTTCCCATTTGTTGTATAAAACCAAAGAACCAATTTCCAATATTTCTTTGAGTTTTGGTTCCTTTATTGAGTAGTGAACATTTCTCCATTTCTGTTCTTTAATCAGATAAGCGCCTTCGTGTAATATTTTTAAATGTGCAGATAATGTATTTTGAGGAATTCCAATTTTTTCTGAAAGTTCGGTTACTGTTAAAGAATCGTTTTCCATTAAAGTATATATTATTTTAATTCGTATTTCGTTAGAAATAATATTGAATAATTTTGATAATTTTAAGATCACAAAATCATCTATCATGCATCCTCCTTCATCTCATATGATGCACATCTGATATGACGAGATGATGAGTCAAGTAATTTATTTTCTATTTTGTTAATTTAATATAAAATAAAAAGATATATTCATTCTAAAGACAAAAAAATCTGGACAAAGTAACTTATGAAATCTTTTTGACACTGAAAAAAATCAACAGGAGACAGTATGGTAACGAAAGAAGAAAAAGTCGTAGAACCTGAAAAGGTTAAGAACGCTTCCGAAGAGAAGATTGAAAAAAAACCAACACAAAATGAGGAAATTACAGCTGAAAAAATTGAAGAGACAAAAGAAGAACCTCAGATTGAAACAAAAGAAGAAATTAAAGAAGAAGTAAAAGAAGTAACAGAAGAAGTTGTGGAAGATGATGAGCCAGAGGAAACTGCAGGTGAAAATTTTGAGCAGATGTTAGAAGATACACTTGTAAACATCAAGCAACTTGAAATTGGAGATAAAGTATCTGGTGAGATTATTAACATTACAGATTCTTATATATTTGTAACACTTGGAGGGAAAAGAGATGTTTATGCTGAAAAACCAGACTACGTTGATAAATCTGGTGAGTTATCTTATAAAGTAGGTGACACTTTAGAAGGTTACATAGTAAAGGATACAGAAACAGAAACACTTATTGCTAGAAGTCTTGTATCTGTTAACTTGAGCATTCTTCATGATGCGTTTGAAGAAAAAATTCCGGTAAGTGGTAAAGTTCAATCTATGACAAAAGGCGGATATATAATAGATATTTCTGGGATTAAGGCTTTCTGCCCAATCTCACATATAAATGACAAAATTGTAATTGAGCCGAAAAAATTCATGAATAAAACTTATGATTTTAGAATCATTGATTTCAAAGATAAAGGACGAAATATTGTTGTTTCCAGAAAGAAAATTCTGGAAGTTGAAAAGAAAAAATTACGAAAAGAGATACTAAAAAAACTCGAAATAGATTCGATAGTAGATGGTGTAGTTACAAGACTCACGAATTTCGGAGCATTTATTGATATTGGTGGAGTTGATGGTCTTTTACATATTTCACAATTTTCATGGGGTCATATAGATTCTCCTTCTGAGATTTTGAATATTGGTGATGAGATAAAAGCTAAAGTTATCAAGATCAAAGGTGACAAAATTTCATTAAGCATGAAAGCACTTCAAGAGAATCCTGTTGATGCTGTTCTTAGTGAATTAACTGAAGGGCAGGTTTTAACATGTAAAGTTGTGCGTAATCTTTCTTTCGGTTCATTTGTAGAGATTAAACCGGGTGTTGAAGGATTAATTCCAATTTCAGAATTATCTCGTGGAAGACGCATAAACAACCCTTCGGAAGTAGTAAGTGAAGGTGATATTGTGGAAGCTCAAGTATTAAGGATCAATCTTGAAGATAAGAAAGTTTCTTTATCACTCAAAGCATTGCAACCGGATCCATGGGATATCATTAATGAGACTATCAATGAAGGTGACGTTGTTTCAGGTGTGATTGAGAATGTTGTGAACTTTGGTGCTTTCATTAGGATCAGTGATGGCTTAACTGGTTTATTGCCTGCATCTAAAATAAAAATTGCGAAAGTTGATTTGGATAGTAAGAATGTTGGTGAAGAATTTAAAGTACGTGTTGTGAAGATCGATAAAGCTGCAAAAAGAATATCTCTTGAACCAACTAATATGCCTGAATCATTTGAAGATGATAAGGATGGCTGGCATAAGTATAAGAAAGAAAAGAAACAAAATGAACATATTGATGAAGATAATCCGTTTGCAAATCTGTAGAAATAATTAATAATATAGCAAAAGCCTGCTGAAACCCAGCAGGCTTTTGTTTATTCATCTTTCATCTTATCACTAACTGACTCTATTCCTTTTTTGAAACCAATATAACTTATCACCGAAACTATCCCAGCTAAGATAAAATATAGAACAGCTTTTGTAGTTTTTTTCATGAATATGTTTTCTCAAAAAGGGCGATTTACGAATCGCCCTTATAATTTATTTTTGAGCTCGTCTTTGTTAGTTTTGTTCGTTGCTAAAACTTACCACTCAAATTTCACATTCAGTTGACGTACAGCCAAAGTATCATCCACCCGTTTTACCGGTGTATTCAGCGGAGCATTTTTTAATAGATCAGGATTTTCTTCACACTCTTTTGCAATTTCTATCATTGCACTTATAAAATCATCCAGAGTTTCCATACTTTCAGTTTCAGTTGGTTCTATCATCATTGCTTCACTTACTATAAGTGGGAAGTAGATAGTAGGAGCATGATATCCTTTATCTAAAATACGTTTTGCAATGTCTAATGTTTTGATTCCGTATTTCTCTTTTTGCCATTCCCCACTTGCTACAAATTCGTGCATGCAATATTGATCTTTATAAGGAATAGAATAATATTTTTCAAGCTTCTTTTGCATATAATTTGCATTGATAACTGCATTTTTAGAAACACGTATCAAGCCTTCTGCACCTAACATTTTTATGTAAATATATGCTCTAAGATTTACTGCAAAATTTCCAAAGAAAGGATGAACTTTTCCCAAGCTTGTTATTTCATGAGAATTATCAATAAAATATTTATTATCTTTTTTTGCAATTATTGGAGCAGGAAGGAATCTTACCAGATCTTCACGAACACCTATTGGACCGGAACCTGGACCACCACCACCATGAGGAGTTGCAAAAGTTTTGTGCAGATTATAATGCATAATATCAAAACCGATCTTTCCTGGTTTTACTATTCCTAAAATTGCATTAAAATTTGCACCATCCATATACATAAGTCCATCTACACTATGAATGATCTCAGCGATTTCTTCTACTTGAGTCTCAAATAAACCAAGTGTATTTGGATTCGTAAGCATAAAACCTGCGGTATTTTCATCAACATGAGATCTTAGATCTTCGACATCTACAAGACCCTTATCATTAGATTTTATTTCAACAACTTCAAACCCGGCAAGGACAACACTGGCAGGATTTGTGCCATGAGCCGAATCAGGAAGAATTATTTTTCTCTTATTTGAATGACCCTTAGAATTGTGATAGGCTTTCATTACTTTTAGACCTGTAAATTCTCCATGTGCACCAGCAACTGGTTGCAAAGTAACTCCAGCAAATCCGGAGATCTCAGCTAGATCTTTTTGTAATTCATACATAACTTCCAAAGCACCCTGAGTTGTACTTTCGCTTTGGAAGGGATGCAAATTATTGAATGCTGTATTTCTTACCAATGTTTCATTTAATTTGGGATTATATTTCATTGTGCATGAACCAAGTGGATAAAATCCTTTTTCTATACAATGATTCATCTGTGAAAGCTTCATAAAATGACGCATTACATCTAATTCGCTAACTTGCGGAAGTTTAATTTCTTCAGCACGTTGAAATTTCTTTGGAATATGGTTTTCTGTTGTCACATCATTTTTTGGAAGTGTGTAACCTCTTCTACCTTCAGATTGAATTTCAAATATAGTTTTAGCCATTGGTCACCTCCCTTAATGAATTTACAAGTTCATCTAAATCACACTTTCTTTTCTTCTCTGTAACTGCGATCATCAGCATATTATCATAGCCAAATCTTTTCATATCAATTCCAGGGAATATATTTTTAGCTTCCAATTTAGCAATAATGTCACTTGCCGGAACAGGAGTATTAATAGTGAATTCTTTAAAGAATGGAACATCAAATGCCATTGAGAATCCATCCAATTTGGAAATTTTTTCTGCCAGATAATGAGCTTTAGTTACAGAATGGTCAGCAACTTCTTTCAATCCTTCCTTTCCCATTAAACACATATAAACAGTAGCCATAAGAGTGCATAAAGATTGATTAGAGCAAATATTAGAAGTAGC
>JAGGWC010000015.1 GCA_021157645.1 Candidatus Cloacimonadota bacterium
GCAATGGCGATGTCTGAGATCCTTCCACCTACATTGGTTGGACCAACAAATTCCCATGATTTAATATTTTTCTCTTTTAAAAGCTGCTGTTTTAGTTCATTTGCCTGATCTACTCCTCTAGTATATGCTTTGATATCAATATCATCATAAGGATATGCTCTCATTTCCCAATAGTTTGCGTTGGGATTGGCTTTTGGTCCACCTAAGCGGTGTTTTGCAGTTTTAACAAACTTTGCACGAGGTGGTTTTAATATTTTATTATCTGAGTAAAACATAAGAAATAGCACTGTTGATATAAAAATAATGATTAGAAATATTGTCATCTTTTTCATGATTTGAACCTCCTTATGTAACTATTTAATCTGTTTTTCAATCTCTTCAATTACCATCTCTACAGTAACAAGTGCTCTTAATCCATCCATGCCTGATACTTTCACGGGAGTACCATTCAACACCGAATTTACAAAATCTTTATTCTCTTCTAAAAGTGCATTTATCTGGCCTTCAGGATTTTTGATATACATTATCTTTTTCCCTTTGGATTCTATATTTGCAATAGCCATTCCTTGAGCAGTAGTATCTGCTTCATCTGTCAGAGAAAAAACATCTGCTGCACCTTTATCGAGATCTAGAGATATATACATTTCTTTCTGGAAAATACGAAATTTTCTCATCTTCTTGATTGATATTCTTGAAGCAGTAAGATTTGCGACCGCTCCGTTTGAGAATTTGATCCTTACATTTGCAATATCAGGAGTCTCCGTAAGAACTGCTACACCGGCTGCATCAACTTTTTCAACAGGTGCTTTAATCAGACTCAAGATTAGGTCAATATCGTGTATCATCAGATCATGAACTACAGAAACATCTGAACCTCTGGGGTTAAAAGATGCTAATCGGTGAGCTTCAATAAACATCGGGTCAACTTCCATATCTTCGATTTGGAAAAAAGCAGGATTATATCTTTCTATGTGACCAACTTGAATTACCAATCCCTTTTTCTCAGAAAGCTCGACTATCTCTTCTGCTTGTGGAACAGTTGCAGTAATTGGTTTTTCTATAAAAATATGCTTGTCCGCATTTAAACATTTCATAGCTACTTCGTAGTGTGATTGTGTAGCAGATGCGATTACAATTGCATCTGTAGATGAAATCAGATCTTCAACATTCAAAAATTGCTTACAATTAAATTCATCCGCAACTTTTTTACTTTGTTCAGGGTTTATATCATAAACACCGATCAATTCTGAGATATCTTCTAACATTGTATGCATCTTTGTGTGAAATTTTCCCAGGTGTCCACAACCTATAACGCCGACTTTTAATCTATTCATATATTTTTCCTGTTAAGTTATTAGATCTAAGTAATTTTCATTGGTAATCAGTTTGAATATTGCCTTTGGATATGCTTCTGACCATGATAATGGTACTTTTATTTTTCTTTTGTTATTCCATTTGAATTCATAAGCTCTCAATTGTCCATTTTCTTCTTCAATCCAATCGATCTCTTGTTGAGTATAAGTTCTCCAAAAATAATTTGTAACAAACATTCCAATATTGTTCTGGAATTTTATTCTCTCTGAGATCAGATAATTCTCCCATAATTCTCCAACATCATTTCTTAAATTAAAACGATTAAAATTCCCAATTATAGCATTTCTTATTCCATTATCATAGAAATACCAGCGATTCATCTTTGAAACTTCTTTCCGTAAATTTCGACTAAAGCCTTTTAGCTTAAAGATCACAAAAACTTTTGAAAGTAAATCCAAATATCTTTCTACCGTATTTTTTCCCATTTGTAATTGACTACCTAATTCCTGGAGAGATACTTCCTTTCCAACTTGAAAAGCTATTAACCGTAACAAATCAATTATTTTATCTGCTTGCCTGATCCCTTCAAATGTTAGTATATCTTTAAAAAGGTATGAGTTTACAATTTCGTTCAAATAATTTCTTTTATCATCCCAAATAGAATATTGTTCCAATTCAGGATATGAACCAAAAATCATTCTTTCTTCTAATTTATTCTTTGTTTCCAAGTAATTTTCTGTATTTTGGAATTCCATCTGAGCAAATGGGTATAAGTAAAGAGTATTTTTTCTTCCAACTAATGGCTCTCCTAATTTATTTGCCAGATCAAATACTGAAGAACCCGTTGCTATAATTTTTAAATCAGGGAAATTATCCACTATTAATTTTAAGATCAATCCTATATTTGGAATTTTTTGAGCTTCATCAATTACCAAAAGCTTTGTTGCTCCTAGTATTCTTTTATAGTTTTCGATTGATCTTTCAGAAAAAATTTTAGCATGAGTGATATCTTCTCCGTTGAATTTCAGATAATCTTTTTCTGACTGATTACTCAAAAAATGATTTATAAGTTCAGTTTTACCAACTCTTCTAGCTCCCAGAAGTATAAGAACTTTGCCACTAACCACTTTTTGGCTAAATCTATTCGATATTGCTCGTTGTAAATATTTCATTACCTGCCTACACAATCCCTATTCAATTAAATTCCGTCCATACACAATCGCAATTTAATCAAATTCCGTCCGTTTGTCAATGAAAAAGGAGTACCGATATTGCACTCCTTTTGTAAAACATACCATTTTTACCAATAGAATTTTTGGCCAATAGCAACTCCTAACCCTTTTGAACTTGTTCCGTACCCATACTTGTTTTCAACAGCTATATCAAATGAATAATGACTGAAGGCTAAACTAAACCCTGCTGCAGATGAATAAAGTGCATCTCCACCTCCGGTTATACCTGCTCTGAAGATAAACCAGTCTGCTGATTTATGATTCCACTGGATACCTGTAGAAAATTTTGGCATTGTAGTTGAAAGTAATTCATTCTTAAAACCTTGAATATATGAGTTAGTCCAGAACAATCTCTGATTTCCGGGATGAAATTCCCATGTAAAATCTAATCTTAGTTCAGGTGGAAGAACCGTGAAAAACTTTCTTGTCTCCGCAACATTTTTAAGAGTATATGTTGTATCAACACCAACCGAATCCATTTCGCTTAACAGAATTCCATCAACCTCAAAATCATATTTATAAATCCTATTATTTTTATACCAACTTATACCGGCCAAGATATTTTTTACGCTAAGTCCGATATTCATTTTTTTATTTATTTTAGCAGCTACTCCCAGATCGATCCCTAAACCTTGACCGCCTTCTGAAGTAAGCAGATCAAAGGAACCTTTAACAGTAGTTGCTCCCTGTGCAGTTGAACTACTATCCACAATATCTTCTGTGCTTAGGTATGCATCAACATTATCCATTTTGAAATATGCAACGGTCATATCTTCGTTACTGTTTTCATCAAGATCTTCGATAGGAGTTGTAGGGATGGCATAAATGTATCTGATTGTAGCACCTACTGAAAATTCCTTAAATATTTCGGTTACACCATCTAATTTCACCTGTTCAGCAAAACTATATCCTAAAGATGCTGTACTCATTTCTTCAGCATCAAAATCATTGAAATCATATGTAACACCCATTTCATTTCCTTTTAGGAGAAGCTCAAAAACAGCTTCGGGAAATGTTATATCCTGTATCGTTTCCAAATTCAATGTAAATGCTTTTTTTTGAGTACTAAATCCGATCAGGTCGAAATTAACATTATTTTGGAATCTCCATTTATCATCTAATTGACCCAAGATATTATCAATATCACTTTCTGACCAAGAATTATCTCCACCTTCTGCAACATAATCATCATATACATTTCTGGAAAATGAATTTTGAAGCATTACACTCAATGGGAAGAAGTTAATTGAACCTTTATAATTATCTGAAAACCCTAAAGTCGCAGGATTATATCTTACAGCATCGATCCCTTTCAATAAAAGTGCATTACTCCAAGACGATCCCATTGCTGTTGGATTATTTAAGCCTGCATTAAGATTTAAAAGTAGCATAAGAACTGTAATAATAAATAATTTTTTCTTCATATTATTCACCATCTCCTGTACTTATCTTAAACTCTCCGCTAATTTTTGTCTGTACATCAATTGCTCCTGTATTACTTAAATATATCTCCCCACTTGCATTATCCGGATATATTGTAATTATTTCCTGCATGTATGTTTTCTTCTGCATCATCATTGATATGATATCCGGTGGAAGTGAAATTCCGTCAGGATCAATATCCAATCCCTGATTATCTACTAAATCATCGAGCATATATCCATTCTCAAATCCTGTAGGATTCGCAGTAATATACAGGCTAAAAACATTCTTCACATCTCCAATGAGTACATCTGTAGAATCTACAGGATCAACTTCCATAGAATCGGAGATATTTACCGTAAATTTTATCTTTGCGTTCCTATCAAGAGAATCAGGCGGATTATTTATGAATGAATTTATTTTTAGACTTAAAACTTCCGAATCATTTCCGATACCCAATGAATCCATTTCATGAACATCTAGTTTCTTAACAAGTGAATCTGTGATAGTGATCAATAACGGTGTACCAACTACCAACTCTAAATTCAGCTTATCAGTATTGTATAATTTACCATCAAATGTCATAGTTGCATCAGCTTTATATTCAATTGTATCGGGCTGAAAATTTATTATATCTTCAAAAGGTATTAAACTTGCCGGGGCTTCTTGGATAAGCAAGGTATCACTGTTGAAATTTGTCAAATTATACTCTTTAAGCAAAACCCACTGACTTGTCGAGCCATCATTTTTTATCCCTCTCAGTTGGAAATCTGCAAGATCCAAAGATTGCATGAAAAGATCGCTCCTTTCAAAACTTGTAGCAATTTGTAATTGCATTGATTCTAATGTAATACCACTCCAATCATCCCAATCAATATCGTCCGCAAAACCACCTGTTTTCTCGGAAATTTGTATAGTTTGATTTTCAACCCTACCATCAAATTCATAGAATGGGACAAAAGAAGAGGAAGCATTATTGCTTTCAACCTCATAGTAAAAACTTACACTATCTGCCTGAGTTAAAATTACATAAGGATAATCAGGTGATGAAGCAGAAGCTCTACCCCAAGCCGTATGAGTTACA
>JAGGWC010000127.1 GCA_021157645.1 Candidatus Cloacimonadota bacterium
ATATTCATATTGTAAACCCCACTCATCAAAACCATGTCTTCTGTTCTCTCCCATTTTTAGATCGCCAAACTTACTATGCGATATACTGGTATAGGATGCGAATTTTTTCATTTGCAATTCAATTCCAGCTTGTAAAGCAACTTCTTGATTTACCGTACTAAATCGCGATAAAAACTCGGTATTTACCACTGTTTTTTCACTTATCATAGGGTTTCGGGTGTAATAGTGAATTACTCCGCCTAAGGCATCAGATCCATAAATTACAGATGATGGTCCGAAAATAACTTCCGTTTTCTCTAAAACACTTGGTGATACCGTAATTGAATTTTGCAAGTGACCTTTGCGATAAATAGCATTATTCATTCTTACACCATCAATCACTAATAATATCCTATTAGCTTCCATGCCTCTTAAAACCGGACTTCCACCACCAAACTGTGTTTTTTGCACCTTAACACCTGGAATACTAGCCAACATATCAGCTGAGGTTTGTGGAGTAGAATTTTGAATATCTTTATAAGAGAAAACAGCAATCTGTTCTGCAATTCGTGAAATGTCTTCTTTTCCTTTGGTTGCCGAAAGGAATACCTCACTTAATAATTCAGATTTAAACTGTAAATAAATTGTTGTTTTATCCTTAGTTATCTGCTTTTTAAGAACTTCCAAATCAACATAACTAACATGGGTAAAAGTGAGCAGTTCCATTTCTGGAAAAACACTTAAATCTACTTTTCCATTTTTATCAGATACAACACGTATACTATTATCTTCACTGTTAATGTGAACATTATGAATTGGAAACTCAGAGTCTTTATCAACTATAATACATATCTGAGCAAAGGATATTTGTCCTATAAAAAGTAAAATGAAAACACTAATAAACTTCATTCAAAGACATTTTTTAATACATGTAATGATTTTGGTGTTTTAAATCCCGGTATATGCAACTTGTAATAATGGAGTAATATTTCCAACAAAACAACACGTTTTTTAGCATTCAGGTGTAACCGTTCAATAGCATCAAAATTTATGCCGAATAATGACTTAAATAAAATTAATTTTTCGCCTGCTACATAATCTGTTAAAGGCTTATTGTTCGTAAAAACCCCTTCTGAAAGATTAAAATAATGAAGATTCAGGTCTTTAACTTCTGGGTAAAAGCCTAAATACTTACTTAAATTCAATAAAAAAAGTAAGTGAAAGTTTGCCGTATGGCTATGGTGATCTAACCAGATTAAAGAGGTTTCAATATATTGGAACAGTCTTTCATTTTCTTCTTCTTCTTTTAAAGTAAAGCTAAGCACTTCTGCTAAAAATAATGCAACAGACTGTTTTAAAATATCAGTTGCCAAGCTTTGATATAAATAAGATATTCCTACTTCTCGAATGCTGTTTAAATTTCCTTTATTGTTATGGTTAGCCGTAAGATTTAATAGGGTAAGTGCCTGAAAATAGGCAATGTTTATCTGTTTTGATTTACTACCAGATCTTTTGGTTTTAGGTTTAAATATTCTTTTGATTAAATAAGTCTTTATGCCTTCTTCTGTATAGCATTTTACAATGAGATCCGCATCACCATACTTGATGGAAGTTAAAACAATTGCTTTCGTTTTTATGATCATTTTTTACTAATTGATAATAGCAATTTTAGTAGAAGAAGTTTCTGATTTATCAGGACTAGTCAGTAACACAATATAAACTCCAGAGGCAACTTTTCTTCCGGCGAGGTTGGTTTTATTCCAAATAACTTTCCCTCCTTTGATCTCTTGTCCGATTTCAACATTGGTTTCATGCACTAATCTACCTGAAGTATCTAAAATTTTGACATTGGTTCCACGAGGTAAATGCGTTCCGTTTCTACCATCAATAGTTACAAATTCATGTTCCTTTTTCACCGGATTTGGATAAGCATATACTTCTCCCAATTCATCTCCAAAAGGAGCAACGTTATTGTTAAAAGCAACAATTCCTTTATCTGTTGCAAAAAATACTTTTCCATTTGAATTGTCAACTCTTATTTTTAAAATTCTGTTAGATGGCAAAGGAGAATTATCTTTATTAAAATTAAACAAGGTTTCATCTCCTGAAGGTGTTGTGCCAAGTACGCCACCAGTATCGGTTCCAAACCATTTGTTTTCGGCACCATCAATAGCAATAGAATTGATAGGCTGTTCACCTAATAATTTTTTTGGTACACCATCATCTTCAATAATTACAGGAGCAGCATCAAAAATAGAAGCATCAAAAATACCTTCTGCATTCGAAAAAACTACCAACCCTTTTTGTGTACCTATCCATATTCGGTTATTTCTATCTACCACAAGCGTTCGAACATTTAAATCAGGTAAAGAACCTTTTGTTGCTTCTGTGACCAATGCTTTTTTTCTGTTTCCTGTTTCGTTAAAAACCAAAACACCGTTTCTTCTTGATCCCATCCAAACACTTCCTGCTCTATCAATTTCTAATTCTGTTAATTCTCCCTGATTCAAATTTATCATAATCGAACTCAAATCAAAACTACTCCATGAGCCATTGGTATTCATTTTTTTTAATCCATCAGGAACCAAAGAATTGGTAACCCACAAATTATTCTGGTTATCAAAAGATGTTCCATTGATTCTTATACTTTTATAGTTTGGATTATTGGGAGCCAGATCCTCCAGATCGCTATTGGTATCATTTAAAAAAGTAGTGATCTCATTATTTTCAACTACCAACATTCCGCCGGCATCTTTAAATGGAGGTGCACCACTTTGTGCGAAAGAACTAATATAAACCCTGTCTTCCATTGTGGGATCTATAGTTACATGAACCAGATCTTTTGCCGGATAATTACCATTGTATTTGATATTTACCCATTGCTCTTTTTCTTCTAAATTGCCATTGAAATGAGAAAAACCAAAATG
>JAGGWC010000234.1 GCA_021157645.1 Candidatus Cloacimonadota bacterium
AGCAAAATGACAGACTGGATCTGCAATCAAGAGAGAATGGATAGGACAAAAGACGCACTCTACATTCATCCAATGCCGGTAGATCGCGGCAAAGAAGTTACCGATGAAGTTGCCAGCGGACCAAATTCCATTATCACAGATATTGCAGAAAACAGATTGCATACACAGAAAGCAATTATGGCAATGACCATTGCCGGTATGAAAGTAGATATTTAATTTGGAGAATAATAATGAATACTGAAAAGAAAAAATTAGTAGTGATCGCCCTTGGTGGTAATGCAATCAAACAAGCTCATGAAAAAGGAACCGCCGAAGAGCAATTTAAAAATGTAGAAATAACTTGTGAACAACTTGTAAAAATGAATGCTATAGGTTATAAATTGATCATCACGCATGGAAATGGACCTCAAGCTGGAACTTTATTAATTCAACAAGAGGAAGGAAAAAATCTTGTCCCGGCTATGCCAATGGATATTGTAGGTGCAATGACACAAGGTCAGATCGGTTATATGTTCCAGAACACTCTGCAAAATTACTTCATGCAGAAGGGAAAAACCATTCCAATAACTACCATTGTAACACAAGTTCTAGTTAAAGAAGATGATCCCGATTTTAATGATCCGAGTAAGCCTGTTGGTCCATTCTACACAGAAGAAGAAGCAATGAAACTCAAAGAAGAAAAAGGTTATATCGTGAAACTGGTAAAGCCGAATGTAGATAAACCATGGAGAAGAGTTGTTCCATCTCCAGAACCTATCAAAATAGTGGAGTCTAATTGTGTTCAGGCTCTTGTCGATGCCCATGCAATTGTGATTGCATCAGGTGGCGGTGGTATTCCTGTAATGAAAAAATCCGATGGAACTCTAACCGGACTTGAAGCAGTCATCGATAAAGATAAAGCAGGTAATGTGCTTGCTCAAGAAGTAAATGCAGATATATATCTTATCCTTACTGATGTGGAAAATGCTAAGATCAATTTTGGTAAACCGGAAGAAAAACCACTTGGGAAAATTACAGTTGCTGAAGCTGAGAAGTATCTGGCTGAAGGACATTTTCTGGCTGGAAGTATGGGACCAAAAGTTACAGCTGCCATCAGATTTGTGAAATCCGGTGGTGAAAAATCGATAATTACCTCCCTATCAAATGCCGTTGACGCTTTAGACGGCAAATCAGGGACGATAATAGTAAAATAGTACCTAAGTACCTAAGATATGGAAAATGTGAATGAATCCTAATTGGATTTATGAAAAGCTTGAAAAGATGAAAGTACTTATTAACTTAGGCACTCATTATTCAGGCACTATAAAAAAATGGAGAAAAAATGGCTAAAAATAAAGAACAGGTATTAAAAAATACCATACAAAGATGTAAGGAAAGAAACATTTTTCTTCCTACATATGAACAGATGAGAAATCCGGAATTGATACCGGAAAAGGTTAAAAAAGAACTTGAAAATGTAGGAATGTGGGATCTTAATTCACTAAATCTTTTTCGTTTAACTTGGAAAAATGAACCAAGATTAGATGGCGGTGGTTTTGGAAAAGTTAACTTTATCGAATTACCAAAAGAACTTACAGGTGTTGATGCAAGAATCATGGTATTAATTGGAAAATATTTCCCCACAGGAGCTCATAAAGTTGGTGCTACATTTGGTCCATTAGTAGAAAAATTGGTTCATGGTGAATTTGATCCAACAACTCAAAAAGCTCTCTGGCCTTCAACCGGTAATTACTGTCGCGGTGGAGCTTATGATTCTTATCTTCTGGGATGTGAGTCTATCGCTGTGCTACCGGAAGAGATGAGCCAGGAGAGATTCGACTGGCTTCATGAAGTAGGAGCCGAAGTTTTTGCGACTCCCGGAAGTGAAAGTAATGTAAAAGAAATTTATGATAAAGCAAAAGAACTTCTTCATGAACGTGGTGATGCCATTGTAAATCTGAATCAGTTTAGTGAAATTGGAAACGCTGTTTGGCACTATGCGGTTACAGGTCCGGCAATGGAAGAAGTATTCAATCAGGAGAAAAATGAGAATGATACTTTTGCCGGTTTATTCTTAACTCAAGGTTCTGCAGGAACACTTGGTTGTGCAGATTATCTTCGTGAAGTGTATCCATCTTACAAAGTATGTGCCGGTGAAGCTCTTCAATGTCCAACATTACTTCGTAATGGTTATGGAGCTCATAGAATTGAAGGTATCGGAGATAAACATGTTCCTTGGATACACAATATCAAAAACATGGATATGGTTGCAGCTATTGATGATCAACCAAATATTGACATTATGAGATTATTCAACTCAGAAACTGGTCATAAATATCTCTTAGAAAAAGGTGTCTCTCAAGAAATTGTTGATAAATTAGATTTATTAGGAATATCTTCAATCGCTAACATTATGGGATGCATCAAAATGGCTAAATACTATGAGATGACAGGTGATAAAGTATTATTTACTGTAGCAACAGATTCTATGGAAATGTATAAATCCAGAGTAAAAGAAGAACTTGAAAATCGAGGAGAATTTACTCATGAAGATGCTGCAGTTGTATATTATCGTGATCTTATGGACATCGGAATAGATAATATGATCGAGATGAATTATTATGAAAAGAAGCGTATGCATAACTTAAAATACTTTACATGGATCGAACAACAAGGTAAAACTGTGGAAGAACTTAATGCACAATGGTATGATGACAATTATTGGAAAGATCAGTTTGGAAAAGTTAATGAATGGGATGAGAAGATTACCGAATTCAATAAGAAAACAGGACTTCTAAAAAAATACGAATAAATTATTGTTAACCATCAATTCTAGTGAATTGGTGGTTTTTTCTGTTTGTGTGAGATATTGCTATAAGGAGGTCTTATGAGGTTTGAAAAATTCTTACAGCCCGATAATTTAAAGACAGCATTGGAAATACTAAAAACAGATCCGGATTCAGTGATTCTTGGTGGCACTACATTTTTGAGGTTATCTAATAAAAAATATTCAATCGGAATTGATCTTTCAAAACTTAATCTTGATTATATTAAAGAAAATAACGATCAAATTGAGATCGGAGCCTACACCTCGCTCAGAACCATCGAAACTGATCCTATCATCAATAAATATTTTGGAAATCTACTGCCAAAGTCACTTGAAAATCTCATTGGAATTCAATTCAGGAATAACGCCACGATTGGTGGTGCTATTTTTAGTCGTTTAGGATTTACCGAGATCAACACAGCTTTGCTTGTTTTAGATTGCGAACTTGAATTTGAAAAAAATGGTATTGTGGCTTTTAGTAAATTTATTTCAAATTTTAATATCAAAAGAGACATCCTTAA
>JAGGWC010000172.1 GCA_021157645.1 Candidatus Cloacimonadota bacterium
AGATGTAGTTTTTATTTTCTCGCCAATAATAATTTTAAGTCTTTCCTTTCTCAAAAAACATTTTAAAAAATTGGTCGAATTATGAATATATATGGGACAAATATCCTTTTTTGCTTCAATCGCAAATTTTCCTATTCCGGATTTAACTTTATTTGATTTTCTTGTACCTTCCGGAAAAATAAGAATTGAATGTCCTTTTCTGAGAATAAGTTTTACCATTGTAATTGCAGATCTATCTATTCTACCACGTTTAACGGGAATACAATTTAAAAATAGAAGAAAGGCTGCAAACAGTTTATTTTTGAATAATTCCGATTTGGCAAGATAATGAATTTCTGTTGGGATGATAGACCCAATAAAAGGGGGATCATATGCAGATATGTGATTAGCTACAATGATACAATCAGAAATTTCTGTTAATCGCTCTTCATTAATAATTTTCAATCTCCAGAAAATTCGCATATATACCCTAACACACGCTGTTATTAAAGCATAACTTTTACGCATTCAAACCTCGCTTAATAATTGAGTAGATCATCTCCACTTGCTCTTCAATAGTCATTTTACTTGTATCAATTGGAATTGCATCATCAGCTTGTTTCAATGGAGATATTTCACGAGTAGTGTCATTTTTATCACGCCAGATCAACTCTTCTTTAATATCTTCCAAAGGAATAACTTCACCATTATCTTTTGCTTCATTCCATCTACGTAAAGCACGCGTCCTTACATCTGCTATCATGAAGAACTTGAAATCGGCATTAGGGAAAACAACAGTTCCAATATCTCTACCGTCCATAATAACACCGCCATCCTCACCCATTTTACGCTGTAATTCAACCATCTTGTTGCGCACGATTTCAATCACTGCGATCTGGGATGATAACTTAGTAATATCAGCTTCTCTGATCCGTTCTGAAACATCTTCAGTATTTAAGTATATTCTATTTCCTTCTTCCGCATATTCTATTCTGATACTAATTTTATCAAGCATTTCTTTTAAGGCAATTTTATCATCCAAACTTATATTTTGCAACAGTGTACACAAACCAGAAGCACGGTACATTGCTCCTGTATCGATATAAATATATTTTAATTTTATTGCCAATTGTTTAGCCGTAGTACTTTTACCGGAAGCAGCTGGACCATCTATGGCAATCACAAATTTTTCATTCATTCTTTATTCCTTAAAAATCATAAACTAATCCAACAGTATTATTTTCAAATTTAAGATGGATCTTATTTTTTTTTTCATCAAAATCAAAAAGATGAGCATCAACATAAGCATCAATAGCGGATAAAAAAATTATTGCTCCAATCCAGAAGAAATCACTTTGACGTCTTTCATAATACTTAACATATTCATCATAATCTAAACCTGACCCTGTAACGCTATATCTATCATAATATCTTTCCGCTTCAAGATGATGATATGTTGCAAGACCGATAAAACTACCTTCCACTGCAAGAACAAATCCAGTTTTTAAATATTTCCTATTATAAAACTGACCTCCTCCCGGAATAACACAGGAAAAAATAGCAGCTTTAAGTGGTTGTTTTTTAATATTTTTTTCCTCTGCTGAAAGAGATATTAAAACAAGAAATAAGAAAATAATTAATACTATTTTACGCATTCTTGATTCTCTCTTTTAAGGTTTGAAAAAATAGAGGTATCATAATTTCATGATGTCCAATAAAATAGTAACCTTTGCCTCCACTTAAAGTTGGACGGTCAACAATATTGGTTCTTGGTCTGTAATGCATATTCATATCAAAAACTGCAGTATAAAAATTATTTAGTGGGTAACCCAGATTACGAACAACCGTCACAGCTTTCAAGAATACTTCAGGCATGATGACTGCTGAACCAAAATTCATAAAAACACCACCCTCATTAAGTTCGATTAAATTATTGCAGAAAATTCTAAAATCACGCATTGAGCAGTCACCAATAGCAGCACCATTTGCCGTTTCATGCTGATGAACAATATCGGTTCCCAAAGCTACATGTACTGTAAATGGAATTCCCAATTTATATGCATTAGCAAAAAGTGAAAGATGATTATTTTCTGCTTTTATTTCTATCAGGTTTTTCCCGATCGCCTCTCCGTAACCAAGTTTATTATAAGCAGAATTAATTATTTTATTTATGCCATCACAGGTTTCTTTTGCCATTCCAAATTCACCTGTTTCCAAGGCAGTCGCCACATCTTCGGAAGTCTCTCCAAATCTGGCAATTTCGTAATCGTGAATAACAACTGAACCATTCGAAGCTAAACTTGTAATTAAACCCATTTCCATCATCTCAATAATGATCGGAGATAATCCACATTTGATCACATGACCACCCAGTGCAACAATAACAGGTTTATCATTTTTATAGGCTTGGACACATCTTTCTAATAATTCATTGAAATCTTTTGCCTTAAGAATATTTGGTAATGACTCGGTAAATTCTTTAAAACTATCTAAACCGGGTTTAGAAAAAATCTCTTTTTTAACTAAACTTGCTCTGGATTTAATCGAGGTTTTATTAAGGTTAGAAAAATCGATTTCTTTAAATTTACTCATAATTACTCCATTTTCATATCGAGAATTTTCTTATACTTATTTTTAAATGTAACATAATTCCCACCTATTATTGCTTCTCTTGCTTTTGTAACAAGATCAAGGTAAAAATGCAAACTGTGAATAGAAGCTAATCGCATTCCTAATAATTCATTAACATTGAATAAATGCCGAATATAGGCACGAGAGAAATTTCGGCAAGTATAACATTGGCAATTTTCATCAATTGGAGAAAAATCCTCTTTGTATCTGGCAGATTTTATTATCATTTTCCCATTCCATGTAAAGATTGTTCCATTTCTTGCATTTCTGGTCGGCATTACACAATCAAACATATCAATTCCATTTTCAATATTCTTAAGCAGATCACCCGGAGTTCCAACTCCCATTAAATATCTGGGTTTTCCCTTGGGTAAAATATTGTTTAGGAATTTTGTAATTTTGAACATATCTTCTTTCTTTTCACCAACAGCTAATCCACCAATTGAATAACCCGGAAAATCCATTTCCATCAATTTCTTTGCACTCTCTTCACGCAAATCTTCGTAAATTCCACCTTGCACAATTCCAAATAATGCCTGCTGTTTTGTATTTTTATGAGTGAGTTTCCCTCTAGCTGCCCAATCTAGAGTTGTCTTTAATGAATCTGCAACATATTTTTTTGTAGCCGGATATGGAGGACATTCATCAAAAGACATGATAATATCGGCTCCAATTGCATTTTGAATTTCAATTACTTTTTCGGGTGTGAACATATGATAACTACCATCAATATGAGATTGGAAACGAACTCCTTCTGGAGTGATCTTTCTTAATCCAGCCAAGCTCATCACTTGAAAACCACCGCTATCAGTAAGGATCGGGTTATTCCAACCCATAAATTTATGCAAACCGCCTGCTCTTTTTATCAATTCATGTCCCGGACGCAAATACAGATGATATGTATTCCCCAAAATTATTTGTGCATTCACATTATTCAGATCTTGAGGATCTAAAGTTTTAACCGTTGCTCTTGTGCCAACCGGCATAAATATTGGTGTTTTGATTTCACCGTGAGGAGTTTGTAAAATACCTGCTCGTGCATTTTCACATTTTGCTTCAATTTTAAAATCGAAAATATTAACCTCCATTCTCGATTTGAACTTTATGTTCTTTAATGGAAATGCTACGACTGAATAGTCTGCTAATGTCATTCCAGAAAGCAAAGATCATTAAGAAAACAAGTATGATAAGCCCGATATTTTGTAATACAATTTGAATTTTGATACTCAAAGGTTTCTTTCTAATCCCTTCGATGAAACAAAATAAAATATGTCCTCCATCTAATATCGGAACTGGAAGTAAATTCATAATCATCAAGATCAAACTGATTGCAGCAATAAAAGAGAGAATATTATCAAGACCTTTATTAGCAGTTTGGGCAGACATTGCATAAATCATCACTGGACCACCAAGATTATTCTTGATCGCACTCGGATTTGCTATTAATTTATATAACATCGCATAATTCAGATATACAAAATTAATAGTCCCAATCGTACCATATTTTATCGATTCCAACAAACTGTATTTCTCAATATATTTTACAGACATATGTTGTGTAATTCCGATAATTCTGTTACCATCCAGAATGTTTTCTTCAGGTATTAAAGATTTTTCGAAGATATTATTATCACGTTTTATTTTTAAAGTGATGGATTCATTTTCATTTGTAGTGATCGCAGTACGCATTTCATACCAATTATTTACATCTTGCCCATCAACTGATAGAATTTCATCATTATCCATTAATCCGGCTTTATATGCTGCCATACCTGGTGCCACTTCTCCAATTACGGCAGGGACATACGGTAATATTTCAGTTACCCATGTTCTAGGTTCAACTTCATTATTTGTAATTAAAATTTGTTCATCATTACGTTCAACCAGATATGTATTTTCTTCATCAATTTTGGTATTTTGTATTATCTGAGTCCAACCGTTTATATCATTATTATTCACCTGTAATATTGTATCTTTTTCTTGAACAAATTCTGCATAATTAGCACTAACCTCTCCCACAACAGGAAGCTGATCCTCGAAATGTTTACCAATTGCAAATGTGAGAATAAATATAAGTATAGCTAAGATAAAATTTGCAAAAGGACCGGCAAAAGCTATTATTGCACGCTGCCACCACAATTTTATTTTAAATGAGTTTTCTGTATCTTCAATTTTTTCATCAGGATTTTCACCTTTCATCTTTAAATACCCACCAAGTGGGATCAATGAAATTCTATATTCTGTTTTCCCCTTTGTAAAAGCAAATAATTTAGGTCCAAATCCAATTGAAAATTTTTCTACTTCTACATTAAAAATCCTGGCTGCAATAAAATGCCCAAATTCATGAACGGTTACCAAAATTCCTAAAGCTACAATAGCACCAATAATATTAAACATATAACTCCTTTAAATTAATCTTATTAATAAATAAAACTCTGCAAAAAATAGTTAAATCTCTAATAATATCTATTTATTAAATCTTTCTAAAAGCAAACCTCATCCACTAACCCCTTCTCCTAAAAGGAGAATGGTGATTATAACTTCCTCTCTTTTTAGGAGAGGATTGAGGCGAGGTGAAAAACACTCTATTATGCAGAACTCATTGAATCTTATTAATATTCAAATCCTTTTAAATTGCTCTGTAGGTCAAGTTTTTTGCTTGTTTTCTGATTTTATTTGACATATTTTACACTAACCACAAAAAAGCAAAATATGGAAAATAAATTATGAAGAAAGTTATTATATTGATTGTTGTTCTTTTATTGTTATTAGCTTGTACCAGATCAAAAGAAGAATTAGAAGAAATCGATCCTTTTATATATAAAACAGGTGTGCTTGAAGAAGGTGAAACACTTGCAAATGCACTTATGGATGAAGGGCTGAATAATGGACTGGTTTATAAACTTGTAAATAAACTGGATTCACTTTACGATCTCAGACGTGCACATCCCAACGATAGCTTTACAATTAAATTAGATTCCCTCAATATCATTCATGAACTTAGTTTCAAACCAGATCAAATTCACAACTACAGAATAATTAGAGATACTTCCGATGTCTTTTATTCTCAGATTGATACACTGAGATTGATAACAGAGATTTCTGTTTCTGAAGGTGAAATAGAATCTTCTTTATGGCAGGGTATGAGCGATAGAGGAATTGATCCTGCTACAATTGTAATGTTCACTCAGATATTTCAGTGGGATATAGATTTTTTTATTGATCCGCAAAAAGGAGATAAGTTCCATGTTGTGTACGAAAAAAACATGGACGTAG
>JAGGWC010000066.1 GCA_021157645.1 Candidatus Cloacimonadota bacterium
GGAATATACAATTCCTGTAACTTATAATCAGACAACTGCAGAATATTTTAAGAATTACCCGCAGACCGATCTGGAAGTTTATTTTAAGGCTCCGCTTTCTGACGAAGCAACTTATTCACTTACTGTTGGTTTGAAACCTATCTTAGAGGGAAGAACTGAAGCTGATGCTGCGAATGTGCTTCTGCGGTTTGTTCAAACTGCATTCCAATACAAAACAGATGATGATCAATTTGGCAGTGAGAAAAGCCTCTTCTCAGATGAAACATTATTTTATCCTTATTCAGATTGTGAGGATAGATCGATTATTTTTGCTTACTTGATTAGTAATATTTTAGACCTTAATGTAATTGGCTTGGATTATCCGGGTCACATTTCAACAGCAGTTCATTTTCAAAATGATTTAGTAGGAGATAAAGTTCTGTATAATTCAACTAATTTTGTGGTTTGTGATCCAACGTACATAAATGCTAATGTTGGTATGACAATGCCGAAGTTTAAAGAAGTTAAGCCGAAGATAATTGACCTCCAAAAATAAACAGGAGAAGATATGAATTTCGTTATTTTTGATGATGAAAAAAGAAATAATTTCTTTCCGATCACATTAACTCGTTCCACAGGTGATCTCAGGGTTGGAATCCTTAAATTAAGACAGAGAATTTCAACCTATTTTGAGTTAACAGAAACTAATATTATTGTGTCATCAGATCTGGAAGCAATTTACAAAGAAAGGCATAACGATTGGAAAGTGAATGAACTTCAAAAAGAAGAAACTATTTTTATAAATAGCCGAATAAAGATTGATACAAATTCAAAGAAAGCAATTCTAAATTTGCAAAAAGATGAATGCTTGGTGAAAGATGATACAATCATAGCTGCAAGGTGTACTCCAAATAAAAAGAAAATCACATCAGAAAATTTGAACAGCTTATTTTCCGATTTAAAAAGAATTGAAAATTCAGAGATAAATTATTGGGAATTTTTATGGGAGCTTATTGCAGAAAATGCAGATTACATAAAGCGAGATTATAACGATGTATTCTATGATAAAGATAACTATTTTGAAACAGAGTTGGGAACCACAGTTATAAATCCGTATAATGTATGGATCGGTGATGGAACGGTGATGAAACCGGGTGTTGTGATCGATGCGACTGAAGGACCTGTTATTATTGATGAGAATGTAACTATAATGTCGAATGCTGTAATTATTGGTCCTGTCTATATTGGCAAAAGATCAATAATAAAAGTAGGAGCTAAAATATATAAAGGAACTTCAATCGGACCAGTTTGTAAAATTGGCGGTGAAGTCGAAGAGACAATATTTCAAGGATACACCAATAAACAACATGATGGTTTTTTAGGACACAGTTATCTTGGCGAGTGGATAAACTTGGGTGCAGATACAAATAATAGCGATCTAAAAAATAATTATAAAACCGTTTCAATATATTTCTATCCACAAAAGAAGAAGATTGATTCCAAAAATCATTTCTTGGGAGCAATTATCGGAGATCATTCTAAAACAGGTATTAATTCAACAATAAACACGGGAACTGTAATAGGAATAGGCTGTAGTTTGTTTGGCGCAGATTTATTAAAAAACCATATTCCCAGTTTCAATATTGGAACTGGATCAAAAATAGTTGAGTACTTATTGGAAGATTTCATAGAAACTGCAGTACTTGTAAAAAAACGAAGAGGTTTGAAGTTCTCTGATTCAGAGAAAGAACTTTACAGCAAAATCCATAAACAAGTTTTTTGATTCTTATCTTAAGTAAAATAGATTGATGATAATGGAGCTATAATGCAAGAATATATAAAAGTAGTTTTTCGAACCGGAAGAGAAGGCTACTATTTAAATAATAAAGAATACAAGATTGAACCGGATATTAATGTAATAGTTAAAGTTGAGCGGGGAGAAGATATAGCGCTAATTGTGAACTGTGCTGTAGAGTCTGAGCAAATATACAATAAAATTGATGAGAATGAAGTAACTTCTATTAAGCGTATTGCGACGGAAGCAGATACTAAACAACTGGATATTGTAAAAAAGAAAGAATTGGAAACGAAAAAAAAATTCATAGAAATGTTAAAAAAACAACCTTTTACAATGAAACTTTTACAAACAGTATATCAGCTGGATGGAAATAAGCTTACCTTTTTCTTCTCTGCTGACGGTAGGATAGATTTCCGTGATTTTGTAAGAGAACTAGCATCCGAATTCAAGACCAGAATTGAATTACATCAAACATCAGGTAGAGAAGATGCCCGAAGATTAGGTGGACTTGGAATGTGTGGAAAGACTTATTGTTGTGTAACTTTCTTAAGAAAATTCAATCAAGTTACTATTCAAATGGCTAAAGATCAAAATTTATTAAGTAACCTCTCTAAAATATCAGGTCCTTGCGGTAGATTGCTCTGTTGTTTGCATTACGAGGAAGATTTTTATCTAAAAAAATCAGAAGAATTTCCCGAACTGGGTCAGATTGTTAAATTTAAAGAACAAAAAATGTACGTGGAAAAGAATGATTATTATAATAATCGCATAAATTTGATAGGTGATGATCATGAACGCTTTGTTGTTACTTTGGAAGAGTTCAAAAAAATAGTAAACCAACAAAATGATAAAAAATATTCTTGATCTATTACCCAAAGAATTAATTCAGCAACTGTTAAATATAGGTGAGAAAAAATATAGGGCGAACCAAATATTAAATTGGATTTACAATAAATATACAACTGATTTCAGTGAGATGACTTCTCTTTCTGAAACACTCAGAACTGAGCTTCAAAATATTCTGGAAATTACAATTCCAACTATTATTACAAAATCCAGTTCTAGTGATGGAACTACAAAATATCTACTTTCTCTACACGATAGAAATAATATCGAAATGGTTATTATTCCTAATGGAAAAAAAAATACACTATGTATCTCCTCTCAAGTTGGATGTGCCAGAAAGTGTGCATTTTGTGCTACTGCAAAACTTGGTTTAAAACGTAACTTGGAAACTTATGAGATCACTTCCCAAGTATTTCTGGCAATAAAAGAATTAGGTGAAGAAAAACTTACAAACATAGTTTTTATGGGAATGGGCGAGCCACTGGATAATTTTGATAATGTTGTTAAAGCAATTCGTATTTTGCAACATGATCTTTGTTTTAATTTCAGTCCTAGAAGGATTACAGTTTCTACTTCTGGTGTAATTCCGCAAATTTCAAAACTTGCCGAAACAGGCTTAAAACTTAAATTAGCAGTTTCTCTTAATTCTGCAATTCAATCTAAAAGAGAGGTCTTAATGCCGATAAGTAAGATTTTTCCATTATCTGAATTAAAAAAAACCTTGATAGATTTTAGAAAAAAAACACCTTATCGTATAACGTTCGAATATGTTATGATAAAAGATTTTAATATCGGGAAGGAAGACGTGAAGGCGCTTTTAAAATATCTGGGTGATATCTCATGTAAACTAAACGTGATAAAATGGAATAAAGTAGATGATCTACACTATGAAACACCATCAACTTGGGAGATCAAGAGGTTTATCGATTCAATGAATGTTCTTAGTTCTGCGGTTACTTATAGGAAAAGCAGAGGAGCTGATATTGATGCAGCTTGTGGACAACTAGCAGCAAAGAACATTATTCGAAAAGAGGAGTAAATATGAAAAATTTTGATATTAGTAAGCTTGCTAAAATGATTGATCATACTGAATTGAAATCCAGTTCAGGTGAAAAAAAGATCAAAAATCTATGCAATGAAGCTAAAGAGTATGGATTTATCTCGGTTTGTGTTAACCCTGGAAATGTAGAATTTGCAAAAAAACAATTAGAAGGAAGTGATGTTATTGTTTGTAGTGTTGTCGGATTTCCACTTGGAATAAATACTACTGAGATAAAAGCACTGGAAGCTAAAAAAGCAGTTGAACAGGGAGCTGAAGAAATAGATATGGTCATCAATGTTGGTGCAATGAGAGATGGTAAACACGACTATATCAAAGAAGAAATAAAACAAGTTGTTCAAGCAAGTGTTCCAGCTCATGTAAAAGTAATTTTAGAAACATGCTATCTAACTGATGAAGAAATTGTAAAAGCTTGTAAACTTGCAGTAGAAGCAGGTGCTCATTTTGTAAAAACATCTACAGGTTTTGGAGCTTTTGGTTCATTTGAGCATCATGTAAAATTAATGCGCGAAACTGTTGGACCAGACATTGGTGTAAAGGCATCCGGAGGTGTTTCTAATTTTAAAGATGCTATGAGAATGGTAAATGCCGGTGCAACCAGGTTGGGAACGAGTGCAGGAATTGTGATCATGGAAGGTGCAAAATTATTCAAATTTGCTCCCGATGCATGGATTGAACCGGAAATTCCATGTCATACCTGTCCTGCTAGAAGTGCAAGTATGGCAAAATTACCAAAGGCATTATATCAGTATTATACTAATATGTGTTTGAAATGTAATCACCGTGAAAAATATAACAAATTCTACGAATAGGAGGTTGAAAAATGAATGGATGGATGAATAAAATTGTAAAAGTAAACCTCAGCTCTGGGAAGCAGACGACAATAAACATAAGTGAAGATGTGAGAAGAAAGTTTATCGGTGGAAGAGGTTTGGGATTAAAATTATTTACTGATATGTGTTCTGCCAATGTTGATCCTCTTGAAAAAGAAAATGCACTTATATTTTCAACCGGACCACTAACGGGAATAATTCAAACCGCTGGACGCTATCAAGTTACAACCCGTTCTCCACTTACCGGCACAATTGTAGATTCAAGTTCCGGTGGATTTTTTGGAGCAAATTTAAAAAAAGCGGGATTTGATGGATTGGTTATAATCGGAAAATCTGTTAAACCCGTTTATCTGGAAATCACAGAGGATGGGATTAATATAAATAATGCTGAACACATTTGGGGTAAAGATACTCATGAAACAATGAAGATACTTAAAAGTGAGTTAACTCCAAATATTTCTGTTGCCTGCATCGGACCAGCAGGAGAGAATCTGGTTCCCTTTGCTTCTATAATGAATGATAAAGATAGAGCTTCTGGACGTGGTGGGGTTGGTGCTGTCATGGGATCTAAGAATTTAAAGGCTATTACAGCTTTTGGTAAGAAAGAGATTCCAGTCAGTGATCCCGAAGGTTTGAAAAAAATGATTTCAACGATAAACACTTTAATTGATAAAAATCCTGTTACAGGGAAATCACTACAATTATTAGGAACATCAAGTCTGGTGAATGTTATAAATGCTCACGGGATGTATCCTACAAAAAATTTCCAGCGTGGAGTTTTTAATGATGCTGAAGGTACAAGCGGAGAGAAAATAGCAGAAACTATTCTTCAAGGAAGAAGTGCCTGCTTCAAATGTCCCATTGCTTGTGGAAGAAAAACCAAAACCAGCAAGCGGGAAGGTGAAGGTCCAGAATATGAAACGTTATGGGCATTTGGTGCTCAATTAGGTATCAACGATCTGGAAACAATAACTGAAGCAAATTACACGTGTAATGAATTAGGATTAGATACAATAACATCTGGAAGTACGATTGGATGTGCAATGGAACTTTATGAGAAAGGTGCATTTCCCGAAAAATTAAAATGGGGTGATTCTTCTATCATTGTAAAATTAGTTGAAGATATTGCCTATAAAAGAGGTATTGGGAAAGATCTTGCACTTGGTTCTAAAAAGTTAGCTGAAAAGTATGGAAGACCTGAGTTTGCAATGCAGGTTAAAGGATTGGAAATTCCAGCATATGATCCGCGTGGAGCACAGGGTCAAGCGTTGTCTTATGCGACTTCAAACAGAGGTGGTTGTCATATGCAGGCTTATCTTATTTCACCCGAGATCCTTGGATCACCTGTTTTCTTGGATAGAAATTCAATTGAGGGAAAAGCTGAAATTGTTGCTTTATTTCAAGATATCTCTGCCGCAGTCGATTCGCTTGTACTTTGCAGATTTTTGCAGTTTGCTATAAGTATTGATACATTCAAGGATATGCTAAATATTGTTACTGGAATGAATTACACAGAGGATGAACTCCTGAAAGTTGGAACAAGGATCTACAATCTGGAAAGAAAATATAATTCCGAAGCTGGATTTACACGTAAAGATGATATGTTGCCAGCTAGATTTCTGGAAGAAGAATTATCAGAAGGAGCTTCCAGATACAGAGTTGTGCATCTTGATGAAATGCTTGATAGGTATTACAAACTTCGTGGTTGGGATGAAAATGGAATTCCCAGTGAAGAAATAAAAAAAGAATTAGGAATTTAAGAAATAATGAAGGTAACATTAGCAGGATTCAATATAGATACAAATTTAATAGATAAATTACCAGAAGGTACTATTGCAACTCCTGAGACAATATCTGCGGCTTATGCACGAATTAGCCGCAACCCTCGAGATGTTCCTGAACTTAGAGCAGAAGCACGAGTACAAGTGAAGAAAGCACGCAGGTCGAATAAAGCTATAGTGTTTGGTATGAGTCATCATTCTGTGGCAGAGCATGCCTATTTTAATTTTGATATTTTACAGATATCAAGGCTGGCATTAGAAGAATTAGAATCACGTCGGATTGGAGCAGCTTACACAGAAAAATCTCAAAGATACATTACTTTGCAGGGAGATTTTGTGATTCCAAAAGAATTCAGTGAAGAAGATGCAAAGAAATTCAGGGAACTTGTGGAATTCCAGAATGACTTTTATTTACAAAATTTGCAAAAACTGACTGATCATCAGTTCGCTGCCAATCCTGAATTGGCAGAACAAGCTCGTGCAGCTACCGAAAAAGGTAGATCCGTTAAAATGAATCGAGCCAGGAATACATTGGAAGGCTGGGCAAAAGAAGATGCCAGATATGCTCTGAGTTTGGCAACTCAAGCTCAACTTGGATTATCATTTAACGCCAGAACTTTAGAACATGCAATTCGTACAATGCGTTATTCGAATTTAGCTGAATGCAGGGATTTGTCTCAAAAACTCTTTGATGTAACTAAAGATATTGCTCCATCCTTGATCATTCTTACCGATCCTGCTGAATTCCAAAAAGCATTTAAAACTGAATTACAAGATAATAACTTTAAATTAACTCGCAGTAATCTTAAAAGATATATTAGATTAATTATTAAAAAATATTATGGGAAATTGAGTGAAGATTTACCGAAAATACTGAAAGAAAAATATGAAAAATTAATAATTTCTAACGATATTGATAAAAACATTGCTACTGCGATAGTTCATAATAATTCTAAGCTTCCAATTGAAGATGCTTTCAGGCTTGCATCAATTATTCTTTCGGATGAAAATGGAGGTAAAGATTTTTTTGAGGAGGCTTTGAAATATATTTCAGCTTTCGATTCAATTCCTCGTGAATTTGAGTTTACTGGAGATCTAAAATATGAGCTGGTGGTAAGTGCCAGCAATTTTGCTCAACTAAAACGTCATCGTTTGATGACACTTCTAGCTCAGGATTATGATCCAACTTTAGGAATTACTATGCCGGCTTCTATCAAAGCAATTGGAGCGGAAAATGATTTAAATGAAGTGTGCAATAAAAGTGAAAAACTATATTTTGAATTTCTACCAAAATATGGCAAAGCTGCTGAATATTGCCTTACAAATGCTCACCGGCGCAGAGTGTTGATTGTAGCTAATCCGCGGGAACTTTATCATTTCTCACGCTTGCGTGAAGATGAACATGCACAATGGGACATTAAAGAAACAACTGGTAGAATGATGAAGCTGGCAAAAAAAATAGCTCCAAATTCATTTAAGCTGTCTGGTGGAAAAGATAAGTTTGAGAAGATAAAGAAAGA
>JAGGWC010000124.1 GCA_021157645.1 Candidatus Cloacimonadota bacterium
ATATTATTCTTTTCCCTGATTTTGAATCGATTTATAAAATGCAATTATTGATGAATAAATGGGGAATGAAGAATACGATCGGCAGACCATTTATAACCAGCGACACACAAAAAGAGTTAGAAGATCAGCTCTTTGAAATATCAAATATTCATCCGTTGATTGAAATTATTCCGGCTCATGTAATGACTCCAGACGGTATTTTTGGAAGTAAAAATGATCTTGATAAATTGAGTGAATTTTATGGAAAATATCTTCCTGAAATTAGAGCAATTGAAACTGGTTTGAGTGCTGATCCGCAAATGTTAGGCAAAATTCCAGATCTTGCGAAACTCACATTTATTTCTAATAGTGATTGCCATAGTGCTGCTCTGAACAGGATAGGAAGAGAATTTACAATTCTTGATGTGGAACAAACAAATTATAAAAGTATAATAAATGCCATAAGACAAAACAATGTTGTCATGACAGCAGAATTTAATCCGGCAGAGGGAAGATATTTTCTTACTGGACATAGAGCAAACAGGAAAGGACATACAAGTGAAGTAATTTTCACAAATGAGATTCCACAAGATTTGATTTGTCCGATCTGTGATAAAAAAATGAATCTGGGTGTTCGGGAGAGAAGTATTCAATTGCAGGATGATTCCATTATCCCAATTGCACGTAATTTTATGCATCTTATCCCACTTATAGAGGTAGTTGCATCCTCGCAAAACTTAAAAAGTATTACTTCTAAAAAAGTAAAAAAAATTTTCGATATTGTTATGAATATTTTCCCTTCGGAAATTACTTTATGGCAATCAGATAGCATTCAAGTTATGCTTGACAAAAGAGTCCCCCAAAAAACTATCAACCAGATTTTGGCTGTTCAAAGGGGTGATTTTATATTTCAACCACCTGGGTTTGACGGTGTTTATGGAAATTTAGTAATAGGAGATAATAGATGAATTCAAAACTTTTGATAGATCGTAGAAAAAAACTAGTAAAACAAATAAAAGAAAAAGAACTGGTAATTATATTTGCAGCTTCGGTACCCAAATATCCACGATATTTTTTGCAAGATAACAATTTTAAATATCTCACTGGATTAGATATTCCTGATGCAATACTTGTTGTTAGTAAGCAGAAAAAAACTGTTATGGAACTTTTCATAGAACGAGGAATTCCCGAAATGGAAGTTTGGGTAGGTAAAAAAATGACTAAAGCAGAAGCAACCAAAACTTCCGGAATTGAGAGGATTTCATTCCTGGATGAATTTGAACGGAAGATTGGGTTTTATTTGGCTCCTTCTATTAAAGTTTATGCAAATCTGGGTGATAATAATATTGATAAACCCATCAATAAATCACAGAATTTCATTAACAAGGCAAAACAGCATTTTCCTCACATTGCTGCAGCTGATATTACAGAACTTATGGTTCCACTTAGAAGTGTGAAAACAAAATCGGAAATTAAAGAGTTGCAAAAAGCTATCGATGTGACAGGTGAAGGGATCAAAGATATTATGAAAAAATCTAAAACAGGTATGATGGAATATGAGCTGGAAGCGATCTTGCAATATAATGTCACAAGTAAAGGACTGAGACATATGGGTTTCAAACCAATTATTGCAGCAGGTGGTAATGCAGCAACTCTTCATTATGAACAGAATAATTCAAAAATTGGAAAAGATGAAATGGTATTATTGGATGTTGGAGCTGCCTGTAATGGTTATAGTGCGGATATTTCCAGAACTTTTCCTGTTTCCGGTAAATTTACTAAACGTCAAAAAGAAGTTTATTCCGAAGTCTTGGATATAAACAAGAAGATCATTAAAATGGTTAAACCCGGAATTGGAATGAAAGACTTGAATGAGAAAACAGTTGAATTAATTCAAAAATCGCTTATTAAATTAAAATTAATTAAAGATAAAAATGATTACCGGAAATATTATATGCATAGTGTTGGTCATCATCTGGGAATGGATACTCACGATCTTGGAGCTCGTGATTCTGTTTTAGAAGTTGGAAATGTGATTACGGTAGAACCTGGAATCTACATCCCGAAAGAGAAAATTGGTGTACGCATAGAAGATGACATTCTGGTTACAAAAACCGGATACATAACTTTATCCGGAGGTATTCCAAAAGAGATCAATGAATTAGAAAAATTTAGTTCATAGAATTGTTTTAGTACTTTTCGCGTATTTCGCGGGAAATGAAGAAAAGAGGGTAAAATGAAAATAGCAATTTATGCAGGAACGTTTGATCCCATCACAAATGGGCATATTGATGTTTTAACTAAAGCTTCAAAAGTTTTTGATAAAATTATTCTTGCTGTTGCTGAACATACAGGCAAGAATACAATATTTTCTTGGGAAGAACGTTGCGATCTTTGCGAGAAATCTGTAGCATTTAATAAAAAAGTTGAAGTTATGAAATTTTCCGGATTGGTTATAGATTTTGCAAAAAAAGTAAATGCAACTATAATGATACGTGGATTACGTGCGGTATCTGATTTTGAATATGAACTTTCTCTTGCTCTTATGAACAAAAACCTGAGTGAGGAGTTGGAGACTGTATTTTTTGTACCTAAAAATAAATATTTATATCTAAGCTCAACAATGATCCGCGAAGTTGTATCACTTGGTGGCGATGCCAGCGATTTCATTTCTGAGTGTGTAGCGAAAGCACTTAAAGAAAAATTTAATAATAAATAAATTATAAAAAAAATAATAGGAGATAATAAAATGAATCAACCAAAAAAACAAAAACTTAATATCAAACTTGGTGAACAAGTTGGAGAAGGAATTTATTCAAATTTTTGTATGATAACTAATTCACCTTCCGAGTTTATTCTAGACTTTGGAAGAATTGTACCCGGCTTACCCAGTGCCAAGATATACAGTAGGATATTGACAACTCCTCAACATGCAAAACAATTCTTGAGAACACTTCAACAAAACATAGATAACTTTGAAGAAAAACATGGTGAAATCAATTTGCCGGGACAACATGAAGAGAAAGATATTGGTTTTAAGAACTAACCACAAAACTCTTGACGGATACATAAGGAAATAAGTTTTTGATTCGTCTGAAATTGTTTGATAGATAATAGATTAATTAAGGAGACATAATAATGAGGAACAGAAAAATTCGCGGTTTGATCATCCTTGTAGTTCTGCTGGTTACAGCGTACTATTTCTTGCCGATGGTTGTTCCAAACCTGCCTTCATTCTGGACAACTAAACGATTAATACTTGGTTTAGATCTTCAGGGTGGAACTCAAATCCAATTGGAAGTTGATACTTCTAAACTTCCTGAAGATGAAAAAGAAGATGCAGTCAAAACTGCTTACGAGATCATTCGTAACAGAATTGATCAATTTGGTGTTGCCGAGCCATTAATTCAAAGAGTTGCAAATGAAAATAGGATAATCATTCAGTTACCAGGATTGAAAGATCCCAGTAGAGCTAAAGACCTTATTGGTCAAACTGCTATGCTCGAATTCAAATTTTTAGCTTCTTCCGAACAAATGCAGGAAACATATGAAACTATGGATAAATTCCTTCAGGAAAATATCCAGAATTATGAATTTCTGGAAGAATTTACTGATGTTGAAGAAACTGAAAAAGTTATTGATGTTTTAGAAACAGAAGAAGATATTGAAGACGAATCTTATGATAATGCAATGATCTTTACAGATCTTACAACTTCCAAAGATGGGAATCCTTTAACAATTGATTACAAACATATTGCTAAATTAAAAAGCTTACTTAAAGATCCACAATTCTTACAAAATATTCCTACCGGACTTCAAATTGCTTTAGGAAAATCAGATAAAAATGATCCGTATTCAGCAAGAAATATTTATATCCTGCACAAAAAAGCTGAGATAACAGGAAAGTCTCTTGAAAATGCGATCACCAGAATTGGTCAGGGTTACACTGCAAAGGATAAAGGACCTTATATTCTGCTTGAATTCAAAAAGAGTGGTGCAAAGAAATTTAAAAATATTACAGGACAAAATATTGGTGAAAGACTTGCGATCATGCTTGATAATATAGTCTTCATAGCTCCCACTATTGAGTCACGTATTCCTGATGGACAAGCCAGAATCACAGGTAACTTCACAATTGAAGAATGCCATGATCTGGTTATTATGCTTAATGCAGGTAGTCTTCCTGCTCCGGTAAATATAATCGAAGAAAGAACTGTTGGACCAACTCTTGG
>JAGGWC010000219.1 GCA_021157645.1 Candidatus Cloacimonadota bacterium
ACATTACATCAGGATCACCGGCATCGATACAAAGTGATGCAGGCTGTAAACTCCAATCAGCAGCAAGACCATTATATTCTATTCCATCTCCTGTTGTGGGTGCAACAAAAAGAGGATCCTCATCAATGTTGCCGATTCCTTCATATCCACCGCTTATACAAGTATATGTTACATCTACAGTACCACCGGAAAAGAAAATCGAATTGTTATCAATTATTATACAATTCTTAATGATAGGATTTGAACTTAGAATAAAGAATGTATATGCATTTACTCCATTTGCTTCATTATTGGCAATTGTATTATTTGTAAATTCTATATCGGAACTATTCATAAGAATAATAGCACCATATGATCCTGAATTGTTAACTATGAGATTATTGGTGATCTCTATTGATGAATCTGTGCATTTAATCCCACCAACGGCATTTGTGCTGGTATTATTGGCAATAATATTTTTACTTATTAGAACATTATCTGATCCAATAATTTCAAAAGCTGCTCCAAGTGAAGTACTTGAATTCTCAAATATTCTGCATCCTATAACATCAACTTTTGAATCACCCTCCACTTTGATGGCAGTAACACTTGCATTGGAAATCTCGCAGTTTGCAAGAATATTATTTTCCTGACTAAGAAAGAACCTTATACCTTGCCATGAAGAATCTGATTTGAAAACAATAGGATCATCACTTAAAGCAGATGCATCTGCTTCCAGAAGACCGTTCACAGTAAATTGTACATCATCTGCAAATTGAAGTTCAACTCCTGGAGTTATCATTAATTCGTAGCCATCCGGTATCGTTATATCATCAGAAATAACGTATGGGTTAAAACTAGGTACCCATATTCCGGAAAGTATTCCACTTACAGAAGAACCATCTGTAACAGTTATATAATTTTCAACTGTGGTCTCAGCAAATTCGCCATCAACCTCGATCCTTAAAGTTACATCATATTCACCAGGTTCTGTATAGAGATGGTAAGGATTTTCCTGAGTACTGTCAAAAATACCATCACCATCGAAGTCCCATTCCCAGCTATTAATTCCTGTTTGTGGGAATGAATTGCTGTTGAATTGGACACCAAGATAGGCAGGACCTTCTGTTACATTGCTGGAAAACATTGGTAAAATTCCTGTAAACATGGAAGAAACACCTTGTAAAATTTGATAATTATTTCCAAAACTTTGAACTAGGGCAATTCCTTTCAAATTTACTAAATCCCAATCAGGATTCATTGGGAAAGAAAATTCATAATTACCTGTTTGGCCAACAGTAGTTAAATCAAAAACTGTTGATGGATTATAACTTACAGCATTACTAAACCAAATTTGACCATAATTATAAGTTACAATAAAAATAACCTTATTATTTGTTGTTGCTATGTTACTGGTTACTTCAATATCCGTAGCAAGGATCAGTTCATTTTGTCCGGAAATGGTCATAGAAAGTTCCATGGATAACGGACTATCCGTATTAATGATGCTATTATACTGAGGTTGATAATTCATGGGACTACTGGGAGAACCACCAATTACGGACATTGTTCCGCCAAATTGGGCATGAGGAACACCACCAACACCGTACAAGCTTCCTCGTGTACTATAACCGGAACTTGGGTTTGGACCACCGCTTTCCCAGAGTATGGGAATTAGATGATCATTACTATTATTTAAATTTAACATCCCTTCCAGGGCTGAAGGACAGTAAGGTCAGCCACTATAAGAGGCAAATATCTCTCCAACTACTTCAATTTGAGTAGCATACGTAAATAAAACAAACATTAGCATAGCTAATAATAAAACTATCTTTTTCATTATATCCTCCTTTTTGTGATATATTATTAATTTAATTTTACTAATTTAGAATTCTTTGACTAATATAAAAAATCACCTGATCACTTGAAAATGATCAGGTTAAATTTTATTATTTCATTAGTATCATTTTCTTTGAAACTTCAGAAGTTGCTGTTTTCATTTTTATAAAGTACATTCCGCTTGCGGTAGAATTACTATTGTTGTCTTTTCCGTCCCAGATAAAGTTTGTAGCTTGTACAACCTCATTATTCACGATTGTCTTCACAAGCTGACCCTTTATATTGAATATCTCAACAGAAATGGGATGCTGAATATCATTTTCATTTATCGAAAGAGCAATATTAGCTGTTGGATTAAATGGATTTGGATAAACAGAAATTGAATTGATAGCAATTATATTAATTGTATTTTCTTCTGAATCTGTTATTTCCAATTCATAAGGATTTGGTCCGCCATAAGCACCCATATCGTTTCTTGATCCATCAACATCATTGTACATTACATCAGGATCACCGGCATCGATACAAAGTGATGCAGGCTGTAAACTCCAATCAGCAGCAAGACCATTATATTCTATTCCATCTCCTGTTGTGGGTGCAACAAAAAGAGGATTCTCATCAATGTTACCGGTTCCTTCATATCCACCGCTTATACAAGTATATGTTACATTTACTGTACCACCGGAAAAGAAAATCGAATTATTTTCGCTAATGATACAATTTTTAATAATAGGATCTGAACTTAAGATGAAGGATGTATAAGCATTTACACCATGAGATTCATTATTGGCAATTGTATTATTTGTAAATTCTATATCGGAATTATTCATAAGAATAAAAGCACTGTACGATCCTGAATTGTTAACTATGAGATTATTAGTGATATCTATCGTTGAATTATTGCATTTGATACCACCAGTAGAGTTTGTACTATAATTATTGGCGATTATGTTTTGTGAGATCAGAACATCATCAGATCCAACGACCTCAAACGCTGCTCCAATTGAAGTACTTGTATTATCGAATATCTTACAACCGACTATATCAACTTTTGAATCACCTTCTATTAAAATGGCAGAAATAGAAGCATTAGATATTTCACAATTAGCAAGAATATTATTTTCTTGTGTATCAAAGAATCGCATACCACTCCAGGAAGAGTCTGATGTAAATATAATAGATTCTCCTCGTGAAGATAAAGCATCAGCTACAAGAAGACCATTTACTAGCAATTGTGCATCATTTTCTATATTTATCTCACAACCTTCTGAAATAACTAATTGATCTCCATCTGCAATATTTGCATCGTCAGTTATCGTATATGTATTTTCAGGAAGCCAGAAACCGGAAAGATGTCCGGAAATATTCGAACCGTCTGTAACTGTGATATAAGCTTCGTTTGTAATTGAAGATGTTTCTCCATCCATGGTTATTGTTAATGTTATATCATAACTACCTTGTTCTGTATAAAGAAAATATGGATCTTCTTCAGTACTGTCTATCTCACCATCGCCATCCAGATCCCATTCCCAGCTTTCGATTCCTGTTCCTGGAGTGCAAAGACTTTGAAATTGAACAGCAAGATTAGAAGGTCCACTTGTTACATTTGAAGTCATATTTGCTTCAAGACCAAACGATTCAAGTGCGAGAGTTAATGCTGAAGCCACATTGGAAAAGTAATTGTTATTGTAATAACATTCATTATCTGCACCAATTATAGCAAACAGTGGAATGTAACCATTACCAAAAGCACCTGATGATCCAATACCAGTAAAATGGGTATGTCCTGCTCCCCAGTCTGTTTGTGTTATGAAATATGTATTTCCATCCGGATATTGAGATTGTTGTTCCCATAAAGATTGAAATAACGGCGCCGCCGCAGTACAGCTAGGTCAGGAAAAACCTCCCCAGAAAAATACGATCGCTACACCTTGAGAAGTAAGTTCATAAATATCATGTGATGCTCCTGTATTATCAGTCCAATAATAATTATCTACTATATCACCTATATTATAAACGCCAAATAATGACATGGCCATAACAAATAAAACTAAAAATAAAATGATCTTTTTCATTGCACTCTCTCCTTTTAAATATTGATTTTCTATTTAATTAAAATCATTTTTCTTGTTTTCGAAATTTTTATGCTATCCAATTTATAGAGATAAACACCTGAATTAACGATATTATTATTATTATCTTTTCCATCCCAAACAATACTTCCACTTGTATTGAGATCATTAAAAGTTCTAACTATTTGTCCCTTTGTATTGTAAATTTTTATGCTGGCATTTAATAATTCCTGCTGTGTTAGTTCATAAGAAATTGTTGTACTTGGATTAAATGGATTTGGGTAGTTTTGAGAAAGGTTTGGGAGTAAAACCAATTCATCATCAGCACTCACATTATCTTCTGTATTAAAAGTAAAATCTAAACTAATTGGTTCGACAAGATCACCTTCATCCAAAGTAACATTAATTGTGTATCCACCAGTACTGGCTACATTGATGATAAAATGAATTTCTAAGATATCACCAGAGTTTAATTCTATTGGTGCAGGGAAGTTTGGCATGAAGCATACACCACCTGAATTGCATGTGCTCATACTCCAACTTGCTGGCATATCATCATATGAATATTCAAGTGTATATGTCTCAGTAGTAGAACCAATATTTGTAATTGTAATCCAATCAGTTTCATAAGCATATGCTCCATTTGCAGCAAATGATTGACCAATAATATCCATATCAAATGGGATATCCACTTCCAAATCCGCAAACACAAAACTTAAACTCATTACTAAAACTGTGAATAAAACTAATTTTTTCATTTTTTATCTCCTAAATTTTTTTTTACTAATCATGTCTTCCTGAGGAATCTTTTAGCCTTACTTACGAAGGATCTCATGAATTTCTTGTAGCTTTACTTCTATACTGGAAAGCGATATTCTTCCTAAGAACTACGTGTAAGAAACGTCAGAAAGACAATGCATATTTCCACTTCTATATTTTCAACCATCCGCAAGGTTTATTAACCATTGCGGAGGTTATGTTTAAAACGTTGTTATTATGGTCAGACGTAATCCATCGAATTCTGCCTGATTTTTACAAACGCCATTACGACAGACGACACCGCCCTTTTCCTTACCATAAAATAATCGAACATCAGTATTATTGAATATTGTTGTGGCTAATTCTCCACCGATCCAGAATTCACCATCATCTCCATCCTCTGCTGATTCCGAATCACCTATCTGGCTTTCTACAGCAATAGATAATGAATAATTACCAATTGCAATATCGGTTTGAAAGCGTGGTTCAAAATGCGATTGGTTTCCAATTACTTTATCTTCTTTCTTATATTGATATTCAGCTTTTACTAAAATTGGATTATTCATAAAAAGATAATCAAAAGTTAATGTAGGCGTGATTTCTTTATACCATCTATTTGCATTTTCTTTGTTGAGTTGCTCCAGTGTTTCAAATTCTGCTTTGAATGACCACTCTTCAAAATCATGTTTGAACTCTGAATAAAAATTAGATAGTCTAACCATATAATTGCTGTTCCAGCCTTCAGCATAATTAATTACAAATTCATTTTCGTAGTTAGGAAGGAAGCGAACTTCTCCCATAAGTCCTTCTTCATCCTTTCCCGCATCCCAACTGTGTTCTAACTGTTGACCGCTATGATTTACCATGGGAAGATCTGAAATTCTTACATTAAAATTCTCATAATTTTTATATGCACCCATCAGAGTGAATTTGCCGAGATATGATATAATGTTGGAATAGATCGCTGTTCCTTTTAAGTTTTTATCGTTATTGCTGGTAGCGTATTCAGTTTGGAAGTCAAACAGGGAAGAGGAATAATTCAATTTTCCGGCATAAATATTCCTATTATTGAATTCAATTACATTAATACCAGATTGGTTAATAACTTCGTTTTCTTTATGTAATACATAGCTGCCGCCAATTGTTATTTTATCTGAAATATTAACATCAACATCAAAAGCACCGATTTGATCATATTCATCTTCCAGATCGGGATTAGTGCTGTTATCGCTCTCCATAAGTCCGGCAAATAATTGCATCTGCCATCTATCATAAACCGGATTTACATAACCACCGATTAGTCTGGAGTCAGTTTCAAAATCATCATCATAGAAATTGTGTAAAACAATACCAGAACCTATCACTGCTTCAAAAGTTCCAACTTGAGCAAACCAGAAATCAGATTCATATTGCAGATAATATTCATCGAGAAAATATTCATCTTTCTCTGATCTCAGCGCTAAGTTAATATCATCATCACTCATATCATCATTGATCATAATGAATTTACCGTATTTGGGATAATAGAGATCATACTTGATACCTATTCTAAAACTATTGAATTGTGTTTGCAACTGGAATTTATCAGAAAAATAATTGCGGTGTTCGATTATTCGGTTGGAATAGATATATTTAAATTCGTTTAACCCTGAAAAACTCAGCTCGGAATAGAGCAGGTTTGCAACAATGAAGATTAGTAATAATACAAATAAACTTTTTCTCATATCTTCACCATTAATTTTCC
>JAGGWC010000057.1 GCA_021157645.1 Candidatus Cloacimonadota bacterium
ATTATATACTGATTCCGAAAGAGTAACCAGAAGATCAGCTTTATCTAACGCATATTTCGTAAGACTTTTCGCAAAAAGCCATTTTTCATGAAAATCTATATTATGAACAATATAATAGAGTTTAGTATTTTTGCTCAAGTGTCTCAAAATAAATCCAAATGAAGGTGCAAAAAATGGGATCCAGTAGCTTATGATCAGAATATCGGGTTTCCAGTCATTAATAGCTTTTATTGTAGGAAACCATGTAAATGGATTATATGGAGTCAATTTTGAGATTATTGTAAAATCAGGTTCTTCACTTTTGCTGAGTTGATCGTTGCCGGGGAAAAGTAGTTTAGGATATTGATGTTTAAACGAGAAAAATTTTATTTTGTGATTATGTCTAAATTCCCGAGCAAGCTGTGTACTGAATTGAACGATCCCACCCCGAAAAGGATAAGCCGGTCCCAGAAATCCGATTTTCATTTCTTATTCTTTGTCAAAAAATCTTTCTTTTCTTTATCCGTGATCACTACGGTTGCCATAAATTCATCAAATTCAATTTGAGGAACCATTTCGGCAATACTATTTGCTATTTCCAATGGTTTAGGAAAGCTAAGTGTATAATCTAATGATTTCTCTACATCATTTACAATATATTTCAAACGGATCATTTTACGTTTGCTGTCATTCAATTCCATTTTTACTAATGATGACCATAAAATATTCACGCTTCTTTTCCCTAAATAATGAAAGGATATCATCTCATGAGTTAACTTGACCTTATTAAGTGAGAACAGGTTTCTCAAAAAAGAATTTAATGCAAGAAACATAATTATAAATGGAACAAATTGAGTAAATTTGGATGAATCTGAATCAACTTTATTAAAGATAAGCCAAATAGAATAAACTATAGCAAGTGCAGCAAAGATAAGTGTAAACCAACGGATGAACTGATTAAATTTATACGTTCTTGGCAAACCTCTGGTTTTATTTATGTCTATAAATTCTCCCAAATCTTTCATTACCTTTACCTTCTTTTACTATTTAATTCTTCCAAAACAAATTCAGGAGCAGAATAATTTTTAAAAATTTCAAGATCCAATCCTTCACCATGAAAGTCACTTCCACCAGTTCGAATGAGCATATTATTTTGAGCTATCTCGTTGTAATGCAACACTGTTTCATCATTACTTTTTGCATAAAAAACTTCCATGCCATCAATACCAAATTTTATAATATCATAAATTAATTCATCATTTCTTAAAGTAAATGGATGTGCAATAACACTTATACCACCTGCATTTCTGATAACCTTGATTATTTCTTCTACCGAAGGAGATGTTTTAGGTACATATGTATAACAATGTTCTCCAAGATACTTTTCGAATGCCTCATATTTATTTTTACAATAACCATTTTCGATCAAAGCCCAAGCTAAATGCGGACGTCCAAGATAATTATTTTCGCCAGATCTTTGATAGATTTGTTCTCGATCAAGATCAATTCCCTGTTCTTTTAATTTATCTATCATCGAATTTGCACGGTGAAAACGGTTATCATAGATCACTTTTAAAATATCATTGATCTCTTTGTTTTCTATATCTAAATAATAAGCAAGAATGTGAACATCCTTATTCTTATGCAGACAACTTATTTCGACTCCGGGGATCAGTTCAATATCCATTTCCTTGGCAATTTCTATTGCATTACGATAACCACCTAAATTGTCATGATCTGTAATTGAGATCACGCCATGATTACTTTCTTTTGCTAATTCCAAAACTTCTCGAGGTGAATAAATTCCATCTGAAAAATTTGTATGTATATGAAGGTCTATCTTTTTCATCAAACTCCCGATTTTCTTATTTTTTTTATATCTTGGAAATTTGAATTTACTATATCTGTCAATGTAAAATGTATTAATTGTGATAAATTTTCTTTCTTACGCATCTAAAATATTTTGGTTCAATCTGCAAGAATAAACCTGCATTGTATTACATTAACTATCGTTTTTATCTTTATCTTTTATCAAACCTGTAGATTTTAATATTATCCATAATCCTAAAACTATTAGAATTACAGGCCAGCCAATATGAAAGAACTTCCAAAGATTGAATGGTGAGATGGACAGTCCAACTATTGTTAATATCACTCCTGGGATCAGTGGCCACCAAAAAGTTTTACCTTTGTTTATGCGATCAATAATATAGATACAGAAAAAACCTATCCCCAATCCTAATGTATTAAATTGTGAAGAATGCCTGAAAAAACCATAATTTAAGCTACTTAATCCAATTCCTGTAATAAGACAACCCGGAATTAACAATCCATAGGAATCTTTGTAGAAATAAGCTGCAATAAACAAACCACCCAGCAACAACATAAATGAATTTTGATTGAATCCAATGAATAATCTTAATCCCGCGATTGATAAACCCACAAGTATTAATATTACTCCTGCAATAATTTGACCTTTGCGTTCATTTTTCATGTTTACTCCCTCCTATTTCAATAAAATCATTTTATTGGAAGCATTGTACTCTCCGTCTATAATCAATTTATAGAAATAAATTCCTGATGAGACAGGTTTTCCCTTTTGGTCTGTGCCATTCCAAACTATGGAGTGCGTCAATTCCTTTGACGTTGCAGCAAGAGAATTGCTGCAGTCCAAAGTTTTTATTTTCTGACCTTTTAAATTATAAATTTCAATTCGTGAATTTTCGTGTAAATTCGTGGTTTCAAAACTAATTGTTGTTGATGGGTTGAATGGATTTGGATAGTTACTCAATTCGTAATTCGTAATTTGCAACTCGTAATTTTCTGTTCCCACTCCATTCCATTCAAAAGCTCCTATATCTACAGAATCATTGAATGTACGCGAGTTTCCAGCAAGATCAAATTCGGGGAATTCAAAACCGAAAGGAAGAAAAAGAGTTCCTGAATCTACACAGGGAGAATCCACATTCAATGCAAAAGGATGTATTCCTGTACCGGTAAACTGAGGGTCTTGTTCAATGTTTCCCTTTCCCTCATGTCCAAATTCAATATTGTTATAAGTTGTATAGAAGGCTTTGCACCACATTAATTGGTGCGGATCATAGAAATTTGTTTCATTGTTCCAAATAATATTATTCGTTATCTGTGGTTTGGAAATGAATGTATGGATTGCGGCAGTTTCATGGAATGTCTCTTCATTCAAAACAAAATTGGAAACAATTGTATTATTGGCAATTATAGGATATGAGTATGAACAATAAATTGGTGAACCACTGATGAATGCATGATTATTTTCAAATACATTCCCGAAAACTTTTGGAGCAGAATGATACTCGAAGCTGATCGCTCCACCAAAATTAGCAACATTGTTTCGGAAGATACAGTTTGTAATTTCGAGATCAGAAGCATCATAAATATGAATTACTCCACCTTTTTCTTCAAATGATTTTGAATATTCAAAAATGCAGTATTCCAGTTTTGAAGTATTGTTTAATGTTGAAATATTATTAAATTTAATTCCATTCCATGCACCAAATTCAGAATGATCTATCATAAAAGCTGCCGGGAATTCACTTGTAAAATGAATTAGATTTTCCGGCTCACCCAAAGCCAGAATAGTTCCTTTTACATCAATACTATAATAGCCTTGAAATATTACTTTAACACCTGCTTCAATGCTGACCGTAATTCCATTTTCTATAATCACATTATCAATCACTTTGATAGTATCAGCACTCCAGAATTCATCTGATGTAATGCTCCCACCCACTTCTATCGAGCTTCTTCTATAAGTATTTTTTGCTTGGTAAATTACCTCCTCCTCAGGTAGATAAACATATCTTGTATTTGGTAAGAATATTTGACATCCATAATCTTCTGCAGGTGATCCTGAAGTTACAGAGTAATCTCCATTTTCCGGATTAACCAATAATGGATCGGTTCCAATTACATTGTTATCTATAGCCCAACTGACCACTTGTGGAGGATTTCAGCCATATTCACATAATTCAACAAAATGTTTTGTCCCGTTTAAATTTATCTCTTCATCAGAATGGAATGACCAGTTATCAAGTAAAGTGGGAACACCATAAGTCCCGTAGAAAATGCTTATTGCCACATTTGAGCCTGTCGGCAACCATTCCATTGGAGAACCGTTCAAATATGTAAAATCGTCTCCCGTATCAGTTGCATCAACAAAAATATTTCTTTCAAGTGTTATATTTCCACCTGCTCCCTGCAAACGAATTGCATAATCATGCGGTTCATAGAATGTACAATATTCAACATAGCCTGTTGGAATTTCTGTTCCTGTTGGATTATTAATTCCACGATACCTGATATTTCCATTAATTATAACGCAATTATCAATATCGAGTTTATTGTTACAATAAGAAATACAAATTTGTTCGCTTTCAAGATCTAATATTGCGCCATTCCCTTCGATGCGAACATTCAATCCTTCCTGACCAGAAAGATCAGCAACGATAGGATCAAATATTTTACCTATGAGAAGTCCACCAGTATAAGTTACACCTGTCTCCAAAACCAGATATTTATCGTACTCACCTTGTGCCGGGGCAATTTCATAAGCTTCTTTTAAGGTAATGGAATGAGCATTAAATCCAAATATTAATATGGAAACAATTAACAATATTTTTTTCATTTCTTCTCTTTTATCTTCCTTTTCTTCTTCCATCCTAAGAATGATCTTGGTGCATAAGGTGAATCTTTTTCTGCTCTCCGGATCTTTTTATTTATTAGCATCCACATAACTGCGGTGAGAATGAGTAGTCCAAAAGATGAAAATATTTGGATCAAGCATAAGAAATTAAAAAGCCCATGAAGCAACATTGCTAATAGAAGTCCATAAAGTACAATAAAGCGGTTTTTCTTTTTATCAAATTTATATCTTCCCAATGCATATCCCCAGACGCTGGAGAAAAGAACGTGAGCGGGAACGGAAAATATTGCCCTGATCAATATGACATTGGAAAGCATGGATTGAGCCTGCTGGTTTATCCTGAAAAGATAAAGTCCATTCTCAATAGAAGCAAAACCCAGTGCTACGGCTGCTGCATACACAATTCCATCCATTGGCTCACTAAAATTTTTGTTTCGATATAGATAAGCCCACACCATTAAGAACTTGGCAAGTTCTTCAAGAATGGGAGCAGTTATAACAGCACCGACAAAATAATTCAATTTAAAAGGCACATTTATGAAAATCACTAGAGCTGCTGATAAAATTCCTAAAAAATAGGAAATAAAAACCAATTTTTTGGGTTCCGGCTCTAGTTCATCCCACTTATAAAAATACCATAACCAGTAAAGTCCGGGAGCAAAACCTAATAGTAAATAGTGCATTTTTACCTCTTGTTTTTTTGCAATTCGTGAACTGCCCTTACAATGCAGGACGTACCATTTTGATGCGTCCAAAACGTTTTGGTTCAAACTACAAGAATTAACATATTGATAATACGCCCAACCATTGCGAAGGTCAAGACCATTCGCAAGGTTTAATTTATTTCCCTTTTTCCAAAATACTACTAATTTTCTTAAGTTCGATCAGAATATTTTCCAAAGCATCTTCATTAACTTTTGGTGGTTCAAAAATCTCTTTAGTTGATGATCTTGCTTCTGTTAGATCTGATCTCAATTTTTCATGCAGTTCGTCCCAATTTATCAATCCTGAAAGTTTGCCTTCATAACCTGTTGCATTTTGGGTTTGACCTGCAGTTTGAATCTTGATCGAGCCAATTCCCAACCATCTATCATATAATGTTCTTTCCAACATAAAATCTGTAACCATTCTAAAAGGGATATTCTGTTTGATCTTGGTTAAGATTCCTTTCTTGATGACGATCTTATCATCTTCTATAAAGTAGGATAAATTTTTGATCCACAAGATCGTTATAGGTGCAGCGATTATCCACATTAATAAAATCACACCAATGATAATTAGCCATAAATAGTGATTAAACTCACTAAAAGCTATATTACTATCCAAAGCCGGGATAATAAGCAATAATAAAGCAAAAATTACAATAAACATTGAAATCGTAATAAGTGTTAACCACGATTTTGTGATCAATTTTTTATCTGGTCTAATTTCCATTTTTTCCTCCTGTTTGCTAAAATATTATTAATCGTATAAATTATTAGTGCCACCCAAACAAATGAAAACCCTATTAAATTACTTCTACTGAGATCTTCTTTAAAGATCAACAACCCAATTAGAAATTGCAAAGTAGGAGCAATATACTGTAAAATCCCCAGTGATGTTAATTCTATCCTTCGTGCTGCTGCTGCAAATAAAAGTAATGGAACGGATGTAGCAATTCCCGCTAGAAATAAATAAACATTTTTTGTAAATGATATATGCCCGAATGAACCGATTCCTTTGGTTTCAAAATAAATCAACATGGCTGTAGCTGGCAAAAAAAGTAATAATGTCTCAAAGGTAAGTCCCTGCAAAGAATTTAGTAATGCTTGCTTTCTTAACAATCCATAAACACTAAAAGAACCAGCTAGAATCAATGCCACCCAAGGAACAGAACCATATAAGATTATCGTGTAACTAATGCCGGCACCTGCTAATGAGATAGCAAACCAACTCCATTTATCAGGACGTTCTTTTAAGAATATCACACCCAGTATTACATAAAGTAAGGGATTAATGAAATAACCTAGGCTTGCTTCGAGCGTTCGTCCGTTATTCACCGCCCAGATATATGTAAACCAGTTGCCAGAAAGTAAAATTGATGTTATTAAAAAAGTTATAATCGTTCTTTTATTTTTGAATGCATCTTTTAGCCAGTTGAAGTTTTTCCTGATGATATGAATAAATATAAGAAAAACTAATGACCATGAAATTCGATGACATAAAATTTGAAAGGCAGGAACGTCTTCCAGAATTTTCCAGAAAAGAGGAAGAAGCCCCCAAAGAATATAAGCACTAATTGCGTAGAGAATACCTTTATTCATTTAATCCCCAAATTATTAACTCACAGATTTAACGGATTAGATAAAGCACATATTACAATAATAAACATCGAAGCAGTTCTCTTACTTAATGCTCAAATCCGTGTTTATCTTTGTATATCCGTGAGCTATTTATCTCCTCACGCTTTCACATTACAAACGATATTTTTAAATCTTGCAGGAGCAACTCCATGAGAAAGATGCATAGATTGTCCAGGTTCACCTTTACCACAATGGAATGTCCCTTGGAATTCCCATTCTTCCTCACC
>JAGGWC010000065.1 GCA_021157645.1 Candidatus Cloacimonadota bacterium
AAAGCTTTTAAAAGTTATGTCAATCTTAATAAATCAATTCCTGAAGAAGCAATGATACCACTTAGTGACGCAGAAACTGCTGATGAGTTTTTCTATTATGCACTTTCTAATATCCAGATCGATATAACCAGGAAACAACATCTCTTTGAATTGAGTGATCTTTTTGAATCGATTTCCCAATTATATAAAATTGTCATCGAAGAAATTCAGATACTGAAACTTGAATATAAGATCGATGGTACTGTTAAGAGCAAACTGAGTAAATTACAGCGTGAATATTATCTAAATGAACAATTAAAAGCTATCCATAAAGAACTTGGCATAACCAAAGAAGATAAAACCGAACTGCTTGATTTCAAGAAGAAAGTTGAAAAAGCTAACTTAAGTGAACAAGCTAGAAAGAAAGCGGAAGGTGAGTTGGAACGTTTTGCTCATATGAATTCCTATTCTCCTGAATATTCTGTAACTCATACCTATCTTACCTGGATTTTAGATCTCCCGTGGGATGATCCTAAGTTGAAAGATTTTAATCTTAAGATTGCTCAAGATATTTTAGATGATGACCATTATGGGTTGGTAAAAGTTAAAGAGCGCATATTGGAATATCTCGCTGTAGTAAAATTAGCCGAGAAAGTGAAAGGGCAGATATTATGCTTTGTTGGTCCTCCGGGAGTTGGAAAAACTTCTTTAGGAAAATCTATTGCACGTGCTATGGATAGAAAATTTGTGAGATTATCTTTGGGTGGGGTTCGTGATGAAGCCGAGATAAGAGGTCACCGTAGAACTTATGTTGGTGCGCTTCCCGGCGTGATAATACAAAGTATGAAAAAAGCGGGAACTACAAACCCGCTTATTATGATGGATGAGATAGATAAAATGAGCAGTGATTTCCGTGGAGATCCTGCTTCAGCATTATTAGAAGTTTTAGATCCTGAACAAAATGACTCATTCCGTGACCATTATCTCGATTTTGAATATGACCTTTCTCAGGTAATATTCATTACTACTGCCAATACTCTTAATTCGATTCCACAACCATTATTGGATAGAATGGAAGTAATAGAAATTCCTGGCTATACAGCTTATGAGAAGATTCATATTGCCACTAAACATCTGGTTCCAAAAGTTATTAAAGAGCACGATCTAAAAGGCAAAGTTAAGATCAAGTATCAAAAGAGAGCATTAGAGAGAATAATCAAACTCTATACAAGAGAAGCCGGTGTGCGTGGATTGGAAAGACAGATCGCAAAAATCCTCAGAAAGATCGCTAAGAAGCATGTAGAGGGTAAATTGAAAGGGTTGGTTTCAGTTCAAGCAACTGATCTGGAAGAATATTTGGGTATTCCAAAACACCTCTATTCCGAAGTTAACAGAAAAGATGCTGTTGGTCTTGTTACAGGTCTTGCCTGGACCAGATTTGGAGGGGAAACTCTCCAGATAGAAGTTGTAAAAGTAAAGGGTAAAGGGAACCTGAAGCTTACCGGGCAATTGGGTGATGTGATGCAGGAATCTGCTCAGGCTGCTTTCAGTTATGCCAGACTTCATGCCAAAAAATATAATATCGATGAAGATTTTTATAGAAAATGTGATCTTCATCTTCACATACCCGAAGGAGCAATTCCCAAAGACGGACCTTCCGCCGGTGTGACTCTGGTTACTGCGATAATATCGATTCTATCCAACCGAAAGGTAAAACATAATATTGCCATGACAGGTGAGATAACACTTTCAGGTAATGTACTTCCTATTGGTGGACTGGCAGAGAAATTGATAGCTGTGAAAAGGGCAAAGATTAGAAATGTTCTGATTCCGAGAAAGAACGAACCGACACTGACAGAAGTTAATGATGAGATTAAAAAAGGATTGAACATTATTCTGGTTGATACGATTGAAGATGTCCTTCAATACGCACTCCGTTAAATAATGGCAGGTAACCTTGCGAATGGTTTTGGGACTTTTTGCTTTTTTATGATCTTCGCAATGGCTGAGGAAAATATACTGACCATTACAGAGGTTTCATAAACTCAACCATCCGTAAGGTTTAGAAAAAGAAGGGTGTAATGAATTTTTTTGTTGCAGATAGAGAAATTTTAAGGGATGGAACAAAGCGGTTCATGCTGAATGTTCCCAAAGAAGAACTTATTTATCTGGGTTATATTTTAGAGTCATTTGAAGGATGGTGCAATTATACAACTCCCAATAAAAATGAACCTCTTTTGCAAATTGATGTAACACCCGATTATTTTGATGATTTCAATAAATTAATTCGGATATTATCAGAATGGAATTATGAAGAAGTTTGAACGATTTAAAGCTCTCTCTTTTTCATATTGATATATAGATCCTCGACTTTTTTCCTTGCCCAGGCTGTTCTTCGCAGGAATTTAAGACTGGATTTTACCGAAGGATCAATATTGAAACATTTAATTTTTATGCGTTTACCTAATCTTTCCCAACCATAATACTCAACCAAACTGTTCACGATCTTTTCCAAGGTTACACCATGCAGTAAATTATTGGAACTTTGCTCACTCATATATTGCTTGCTCCTTTTTCAATTTCCAATTGTTAATTTCAAATTGAAAGGAATCCGTTAACACGCTTATCAGTCGCCTTCATCTTTTCTTCCTCTCTTCTCTCTTAATTATCAACATCTCTAAAATAAAAAGTAAAAGTGCTGCAATAAGTAGGTACTTCCAAAGTTCAAAACCATAACGAGATTGCAGGATGTTATCTTTCCAATCGTTATTTAGAAGATGAAGATTCTTTATCTTCAGGTCGTTCCATCTGCTAAATTCACTTTCGGTATAATTTAAATTAACCGCTATAATGTTGTTATCATTCAAATAAATTCCTGTTGTGGTTGTAGAATAAAAACTCTTTTTTGTTGTTATCATAGCTCCATCAGGGAGTGTGAGATTTGGTGAATTTAAATGTATTTTATTTCCTAACGTATATGAAATATTTTCGTGATCTCCTGTGAATTGAAAGCAATTATATGCGAACATAGGGAATACAGGATTAAGCAGAAATTGACTTTGTAAACTTTTAATGTCAAAAAGCCAAAGAACGGAATTATCGTTTTCCAGAGCTATTGGAATATCTGATGAACTGAGTAATATATTCGATCTACTTTTTACTTCCCAAAAGTCTTTGATCTCAATATTATTCATGCTTTTCATTAGTTTTGTAATTGGATGAAATTTATTTATGGTATCAATATTTTTTCTTTTATTATTGAATTTTTGGAAATTACAATTAAAGAATTCAGAAACAAATTCCTGTTGTTTTTGTGATATGTTTTCATCTACAATAAATAAAATTTTGCGCTTATTCTCCTTTAATTTGTTCAGGATGGATTCCAATTTTTCCGAGAGATTATGTTTGTTATAAATTATAATATTTTCAAAATTGAGCAGACTTTCATAATTAATATTTTCATTATTTATTATTGAAATATTTTCTGTGTAGATTTCCAGAATTGATTCAAGTGTAACAGGAATTTGAAAAGTATCTGTAATTATTGCTACATTTGGGTTGGGTTCATTATAAAAGCTAAAATAGTTGCGGTTATCAAATATCAATCTTTCATTTTTTACAGATGCATAACCATAATGCCAGCCAGAACTTTCAGTTTCAAGTGGAAGTGATACTTTCTTTCTCTGTTCAGGCAACAGATCAGTTGCTCTTTGAGAAATTGTATTTCCATCAAGAAATAGTTCATAGATCACATCTTGTTGACTAACTTTGGAATGATTTACCAGATTGATTTCAATCTGTTTTTTCAAACTTCTATTTACGATTTCGTGTTTGATTACAGCATTCTGACAGCTTATATTATTTTTATCTTCATTGAGTGATGTAGGAATGAAAAAAGTGGAGAATTCTAATTTAATATTAAGTTCCTGCTGTTGCATATCCGTAATAAAATAGATCTCTTTATTGGGAAGATACGTCTCTTTTAGTTTTTCTTCTGCTAATTTCAGCACGTCTTCCAGAGCCATTATTTGTGCTGAAATAGTTATCTCATCAATTAGTTTATCCGATAATTTTCCAATGTTGATCCCAGCGTGCAGGTTGTTCCAGTTATTGTTCAAAGTAAGCAAAATAGTGTTATCATTTTGGCTTATCATTTCATTTATATTATGTGCAATTTCTTTTGCTTTTTCAAGGTCAGTTTGTGTATCGACCAGATAGTTCATACTATAGGAATTATCAATTATTACAGCGATTGCAGTTTTTGGATGTGCTTCTCCTTCTTTTAGAAAATTGGCTTTTATTGCCGGACGTGCAATTGCCATAATTGTGAATAAAATAATAAGTATTCTAATGAGAAGTAAAAGCAAGTTTTTCAGGTTAATCTTCCGCTTTTGTTTTTGCTGACTTTCTTTGATAAATCTAATTGAGCTGAAGATTATCCTCTTTGGCTTTTTCTTGGCAAATAGATATATTAAGATCGGTATAATAATCGCCGAACTTAATAATAACATTCCTGAATTTAAAAACGAGATCATTTATTTTTTTCCTATTTAATCATTTGTTAAGGACTCTGCAAAATGAAAAAATGCTGTCTTTCTGAGGAAATCTTCGGAGAATTTTCTTACGAAGAATCTCATTGTAAGCGGAGATCCTTCCAAAGAATAACGTGCAAGATTTGTCAAGATGACAAAAGCACTCTATTTTGCAGAACTTATTGATTTTCTTACTTTATTTTTTTATCCCAGATTCTATAAGTTTTATGAACCCAGCCACCCAGGTTTTCAGCGATACGATTCATCATAGTATTAGTTTCTAAAATCCATGACATCTCGGCATTTTCTATATTCATTTTTTTATGTTCATTAGCAATCATAAAGTTTTTAGTGTAAAAAACTGTATCGATACCTCGATTTTGATATT
>JAGGWC010000212.1 GCA_021157645.1 Candidatus Cloacimonadota bacterium
AACGAACTGATAGTTGAACAATTTATTGAAGGTGAAGAATATGCTGTAGATATGTATTTCAATGGTAATGGAAAACCTGAGATCATGAATATTTATCACCATCCAATTCCTGAAAAAAATGAATATTTCCACGTACTTTATTATACAAATAAAGATATTTTCGATAGATTTTACGATAGGCTAAATACGATATTTATAGAACTGAACCAGCATTTGAATATTACTAATTTTCCTATTCATGCAGAATTCAAATTGGAAAATAATGCACTAATTCAAATAGAAATGACTCCATTAAGATACGGAGGGTTTGGTTTATCTGATCTTACATATCATGCTTTTGGATTTAATCCATTTAGTGCTTTTTTTAATAATATTAAGCCAAATTGGAATCAGATTTGGAACAAAAGAAACAAACATCATTTTGGCTGGGTTCTGGGATACAATGGTACTGATATAGATATTGAAACTCATACTCCAGATGATAAAGCATATCTGCATTATCTTGGAGATACACTTCATTATGTGGAGATAGATTACAAAAAGAATCCTGTTTTTTCCATCGCTTACGTTAAGAATAATTGCTCTAAATCTTTACAGCGTTTATTAAAGACCGAATTCAATGATTTTTTTATACTGGTTAAACCATGATAAAGTCTCTTCCTATAATTCTTGGAGTTGGTTCTTTCAGGTTTGTTAGGAAAATAATGCGAAAGAAACCTTAAAAGGGTTAACTCACAAGAATTTTTGAGAGAAACCCTTTCAAGGTAAATATGTTTACTTTTATTTAACCTTCCGAAGGTCAAGAAAAGCAAGAAGTATCACAACCTTCGGAAGATATATTATTCGTTTCATCTCGAAAATAAGCATGTTTGGACTGCATTAATTCTTTTAATGCAAATATTATTCCTCTACTTTCACACAATCTTCATATTTTTGATGCGTCTTAAAGCGTGTCATTCCTAACCTACCAAAAAGTGAATCTACCAATGAATAGATCACCGGAATGGCAAACAAAGTTAACATTGTGGCAAAAGCCAATCCGAAAGCAATACTAACAGCCATTGGTTTCCAATCTGAGGTTGTGCTGGAAGTAGAAAGAATGATTGGCATGAAGCCGGCAATAGTAGTTATTGTTGTCATTAAGATTGGTCGTAAACGTATCGATCCTGCATTAATGAGTGAATTCCAACGATCCACACCATTTGCTCTTTCACGATTAACAAAATCAACCAATACCAGAGCATCATTCACCACAACTCCCGCAAGTGCAACAATCGAGATCATTGTCATCATAGAGAATGGCAAACCAGTTACCAGCAAACCAAATATAACACCGATAAATGCAAATGGAATTGTAATCATCACTATAAGCGGTTGGACAGCAGATTTGAATTGAGTAGCCAAAATTGTGAAAACCAGGAGCAGCGCAATTCCAAAAGCAAGATAAAGCGAATTGTTGGTCTTTGCCTGCTCTTCTGCCTGACCGCCATACTCGATTTGGTAACCCGGGAAGCGTTCTGAAAATCCGGAAAGAACACCCTTTTTACCGGAAATTTTATTACCGCGTAGAATATTGGTAACTTCTTCAGCTGTTCTCATTTTCATTCCATTCCCATTTTTATATGTAGTAACAGCTCCGGTAACAGTGATCATTCGCTTCCTATCGCGATGCTGGATTTCAGCAAAACCTGCTCCAATTTCTAAATTTGCAACCTCTTTGAGAGCAATAATGTCACCGTTTATTGTACGGATCGGCAGGTTTTCCAGATCAGAAAGATCATCTATCTGATCATTTTGCACCCGCAAAATTATATCATATTCATCCATACCTGAACCACGATACCTGGAAATTGTAGAACCAAAAGATGCATAGCTCACAAGTGATGAAATAGAACGGACATTTAAACCGTAAAGAGCCATTTTGTCGTGTTTAGGAATTATCCTGATCTCTTTTTTCCCTTTGGCGAAACTGGTTTCCAAATCTGTAGTACCGGGAATACTTTCAATTTCCGATATTATGTAATCTCCAATTTCTTCCAATCTGGTAAGATCTTCTCCTTTAACTCTAATTTCAATATCGTTACCTGTTGGAGCACCTCTTCGCTCTCCGTCTTTGAAAGTAAATGAGTACAGTTCAGGAAGTGTTCCTAAATACTTTCTAATTCGGTTTTTAATCTGATCGTGAGTGAATTTCATCTCATCCAGTTCCACCAGGTCAATTTTCACTTCAGCATTTTTCGTATCAAAATCATCCTTATGATTGTCCGAATATTTTCCTATCGTGCTTACAATTGCTTCAATATCCTCTTTTTCCGGAATATTTAGAATATAGTTTTCTATTTTAGTTACGATTTCATCTGTCTTATCCAGCGATGTCCCGGGGGGTGTTTCCAGATTTATCACTACAGTCTTGGGAGCACTTCTTGAGAAAAATTGAAATTTAACTAATCCGGAAAAGAGAACCATTATAGAAAGGATCATCGCAACAATTAATATAAGCACTGTTCTGATTCTATGCTTCAAAGCCTTCTTAACTGTTTTGCGATAGTTTCTAATCAACCAGTCGTGCAACTTATGCTCTTTCTTTTTACGGTCATAATTTCCTTTTCCACCCAAGTCTGCAACGTGTGACGGTAGTATTACCAAGCTTTCAAATAAAGAAGCTAACAATGCCATCGAGACGACAATAGGAAGAACTTTCATAAATTTTCCCATCATTCCACCCATCAGCATCATTGGTAAAAAGGCTGCAACAGTTGTGGTAACAGCGGCAATAACAGGCCATGAAATTTCTTTAGTCCCTTTTATTGCTGCTTCTTTGGGACCGAATCCCATTTCCCGATAGCGATGTATATTTTCTATAACTATAATAGCGTCATCCACGATCATTCCCAGAACTAGGATCAATCCAAACAAACTGAGATTATTCAGTGTAACATCAAGACGGTGCATTAAAATGAAGGAAAGTAAGAAGGTGAATGGAATTCCCCAAGCTGCGAACAACGCATTTCTCCAACCTAAAAATATCCACAAGACCAAGAAGACAAGCAGTACACCATACATTGCGTTATTACCAAGCGTGCTGATGCTGTTTTTAACTCTGATAGAGCCGTCATTACGCACTTCCACTGATAAACCTTGAGCACGACTTTCAAATTCCGCTGCTTTTTCCCGAACATCTTTCATTACAGATATTATGTTACCTTCTGCTTTCTTATAGATCTGAAGAGTTACAGCTTTTTGAGTATTGAGTTTGCTGATGGTTTCAGCCTCTTCCAGAGTATCACGCACAGTTGCTACGTCTCCAATGCGAATTGCACTCCCGCTCTTATCCATTTTTACAACCAAGTCATTTATCTCATAAATGTTATCAAATTCTCCCATTGTACGTATCAAAAAATCTGCATAACCGATCTTGATCGAGCCACCCGGAGCATTCATATTCCGCATATTTACCGCATTTGAAAGATCGTTTAAGGTAAGACCGAATTCCGTTAGTTTATTGATATCCGTATCTATCCAGATCTGTCTATCTCGAGTACCGGCAATATCCACTTTTGAAATGTTACCCAATTCCAGAACTTCATCCTTGAAATCGTCTGCTAACTCCCGTAAGGCATTATCAGATAATTCACCGCCCAATGCAACTGTGCAAATGGAATTTATTTCGCGCATATTAAGTTCCAAAAGGAATGGATCATTTGCATCTGCAGGGAGATCATTGATTTTATCCATTTCGGTGTTCAGATCGTTCCAACCTTTTTCTATATCAGCATCTGGTGTCATCTGTATATAGATTGTTGCTCGACCTTCTGAGGCTGTGGAAGTAATATAATCAACGTTCTCCAGATCAGATATTTCATCTTCAATCGGCTTGATTATAAGCTTTTCTATCTCAGAAGGTGATACTCCACGATAACCAACCATTATATAAAATGCACCAAAATCTACAGCTGGAGCTTCCTCTTTCGGCATATTTATCATAGTGTAAATACCAAATATGAATACAATGATCATGATCATATTTATAAGAACACCATTTTCTACAGAAAATTTTGCTAAAGACATTTATTCTCCTTTTCTTCTCTTTTCCGAAGCTTTCTTATTGCTTCTCTTATACAAAGATTCGGAAAGTTTATATTATATTTATTTTTTGAATCCCTTTCAGTTCCATTTTCTCAAAAGGGAGACAGTCGAGGGATTCCATTATTCACTAAAACCAGTTCTGGCATCAACAAGTATTCCATCAGAAAGGCTGTCTATACCATCTATCACAAGTTTATCTCCGGCTTTTATACCAGAAGTAATTATTATATTATTTTCTACTTTTTCTCCCAATGTTATAATTCTGGTCTCAGCACGATTCTCCGAATTGATAACATAGACAAAATTTTTATCATATTTCTCCCGCAAATTCTCAATTGATGTATATAAGATATCTTTATAAGTTTGAGAGAATATTCGTCCTTCGATCACCATTCCGGGATACAATTCATTGTTTGGGTTGTTCATTACAATCTCTACAGGGTAGTTGTTCCCGCCGGTTGTTGGACGAATCCCAATACCGGAAATTTTTCCTGCATACTCTTTTTTGTTGTAGATAATTGTTACCGGATCATTTTTTTGAACAAATGAAATATCAGATTCACTTATTCCTGCTTTGATCTTAAGCTTCTTTGAATTAACAATACCAGCAATTTTCATTCCCGGGCTAACCATCTCACCAACTTCTAATCTTAGTTCGGCAATATAACCGGAAACAGGTGCAGAAAACTGGGAATTTTCTAAATTTTTACGTGCAGATTCGACACTTGCCAAAGCGCCATTATATCCTGCTTGAGCATTCTTGAGAGAGCTTTTTGCCTGCAAAAATTCTTTTTTGGAAATTGTATTATTTTCAAACAATTTGTTAGAAGCTGTCATGTTTAGATTTGCTGTCTCCAGATTTGCTTCTGCTGCCATTAAGGCTGCTTGAACCTGCAAAAGCATATTCTCTGCGTCAGTGTTATCAACTCTTCCGATTGCCTCACCTTTGTCTACCCAGTCACCCAAATTTTTATAAATTTCCACTACTTTCCCGTTTGTTTCACTGGAAAGGTCAACATCAATTATCCCTTCCAATTTACCAATGATATTCACATATTTATCAAGGTCTTGTAACTTCATTTTCTGAACCATAACGATCACTTCTTTTTCCTTTGGCTTGCTACTCATATCTACTTTGGGATTTCTCATTTTTTCACAAGAAATAAGTGATAGTGAGAGCACAAGAATTGTTAAGATCAATATTGATAGTTTTTTCATTTTTTCTCCATTTTTAATTATTTAATATTTCTTCTAAAATTTGCGGATCTTCTATGCCGATCAATAACTGCAAAGTTGATTTTATACGTAAAAAGTTATAGAAACTGGTTGTGTATTGATTTTGCGCAGAAGTAAACATGACTTCTGCAGAGAGAAGGTCATTTGCAGTAATTATACCATAAGTAAATCTTTCTTTCATTTGATCGTATGTCTCTTTAGAAAATTCCATTGCAAGTTTGGAAGATATCACTGTTTTAGCAGCAGCCACCAGATTTATTAAAGAACTTTGTAACGAGAGTTTAACCCCATCACTAATAGTTTCTAATGCATATTTAGACTGCTTTAAATTGTGATTAGCTTTTGCAACTTCCAAACCATTATCAACCAGAGGAAAGATCGGAATGGAAAGATTGATACCTATTTGACCGCTTTCGTGATAATCATCTTGAAAATCATATTTTGCCCAATTGTTTGAATATTGTAAATTCACTGATGGCAGAAAATTCCCACCAGCCATCAATAAGGATTTTTTGTTTGTATTAACTGATATTTCAGACATCTTTAAGGAGGGATTATTTTCCAATCCAATATTAATGATCATATTTATCATTTCATTCAATTCAGAAAGAGATTTTTTACTCAATTTATCTAAAATTGGTTGATGAGATTCAATTGGAATTTCTGTTAGCTCGGTTACTTTGTCTATCTGCAAGAAATTAGCTAATTCTAGTAAGCTTATTTGATAAAGATTTTCTATCTGGATACGAGTAACTTCTTTTCCAGCGAGTTCAGATTGTAATTGTAAAAATTCTGCCTTGGAAAGAGTTCCCGCATCAAAACGGATTTGGGCAATCTCTACATTTGTCTGTGAAGAAAGCAGATCCTTTTGTGAGATTTCTAGTAAAATCTGGTTTTCTAAAACTTTGAAATATTTAGATTCAACATCAACTAAAGTACTTATAGTTTTATTCTTCAAACTCTCTTTAGATATTTTATGACCGTCATTTGCCATTCTTGCACCCAGCCAAATCTTACCACCATTAAATACAGGTTGAGTTATGCTATAACCATAAGATTTAGATTCTTCTACCGGTTCAGGACCCATCAATACAGGTTCATCATATTTAAGATAATTTCCGGTTAAACTGGCTGAGGGAATTAAATTTAGATAAGCTTGCCAAAGATTATTTTTACTGGCTTTGGTTGCCTGTTGCTGTGCCAGTAGATCAGGATTGTTTTTTAGGGCGAGTTTTTTTGCTTCATCCAATGTTAATGCACTTAGTGAAATACTAATGATTGATAGCAATATTATTGTTAATTTGATTTTCATTCATTCTCCTTTTTAAAAACATTTTCATTTTCGGGAAGAGCAGCTTCTTCTTTGATTTTTATAAGAGCATCTTTGGTAATTTTCTTGATCTCCACAAATGACTCCATTACCGTTTTACCATAGAATGGAATACTATTTAATTTACCATCCAATTCAGCTTTATTGTGTTTTGCCATCAACTCTTGTTCTTTCTTGGCAATTATTTCCAGTCTTGTATTAATAATAGTAATAAATTGATTTTTTGTGAGATTATCCTGGGCAAACCTTAGAGCATTCCAAAAATCAAACGGAGATATAATTTTATCATCAATGAGAATACTATGTAATAATTCATTGAAGTATTCCTCACCACTTTTTGTAATACTATAAACTTTCCTGGATGGGCTGTTTTCAGATTGCAAAAATTTATAAGATACTAATTCTTTTTCCTTCAATCTATTTAGAGCTTTATATATTGAAGGGGTCTTAATTTTAATCCACATATCTATACCACGTTTTTCAAAAAAGCCAGCCATTTCATAACCATGCATAGGCTTTCTTTTTAAGAATCCCAATACTACCAGATCAATTTTCGACATTATTCCTCCAACTATTATTTAGACATTTAAAATACAAATCCCTGCAGAATTTATTTTACTTTCCACTATTACACTTTATATTAGCCATAAATAAATCATCATATCTATTGTCAAGTAGATTATTATAAAGTAGAATAGTTAATGTTGATTACAATGTCTCTAAAAATATAAAAAATGTTAGACAAGACATCTTAAACAAGAATGAAAAGAGTAACTTAAAATCTTAATATAAAATTAGTTTCCTTGTTCATTTCTAATTAATCGAAGAGTGTAACATAATTAATTTTATACTATTTTTTCTATTTTCTTTACCATTTAATAAAACGATCTTTTTTTTTTAAATTATTAATAATCTATTCCAGCTGCTTGAACATTTGCAGGATCAAATGCATGGCATGGAACAACACCATAAACCATTTCGCACTTTGGACACTTGTCTTCGAAATTTTCCATTTCAAAATTTTCTCCACACTCAACACATTTAATATCCAAAGACATCGGCATTGGTTGCTCAGCAAAACCCATTTGTCTAACTTTATCTACAACTTGTTTACCATTTTCAAAACTTCCTGCACATCCATCATGCATAATTTTTCTCCTAATCTTTTATTTTGTCATTCTCGACTTGATCGGGAATCTTAGATTTCTACTTTCGTGGGAATGACATTGAGTTAATATTTTTTGTAGTCTTTTTTTTTTTTACGCCTTTGCATTCTTAGCGGTTAACATTTTCGATCTTTTCAATTATCTCACCACTTCTTAATTTTGTTCTGTATGCTAAAAGCGTTTTATCCAATTTTTCCAATTCACTTAAAATCTCTCTTTCCTGATCAGTAGTCTCAATAACTTTATGAATCCCACCATTTTTTATTACGATCCTTCGGTCTCCCATTAAAGCTAAGATTGGGTCATGAGTTGCCATCAAAACGATTTTATCTTCAGAAAGTAAAAGCCTTAATGCACGTTTTCTATCAATTCCTGCATTCTCAATTTCATCAATTAGAATGATGGGAGATTTACTTAAGATAGCGGTATCGGCGATCATTAAAGCACGTGATTGTCCACCACTTAAACTGGTGATCGGAGTATCAGGTGAGAATTTTTCTCCGGCGAGGTCATTAGCTTTATTAATAATTCTTTTGATTATAATTTCTTTGTTTTCAACCAAACGGCTTTCTGCATGCAATTCCACAAATTCATAAACAGAAAGATCCATTACAAAATTCATATTCTGGGAAAGCTGTGCTACAAGTTTATCCGAAGATGAAAAACGCCACTTTTTATCAGGAATATCATTATTGATGAGAATCTTACGTGATGTTGGGGTATCATTCTGCGCAACCCACTCAATATCACCTAATAGCCTACTTTTCCCGGAACCTGTTGGCCCTACAATTGAAATGATCTCACCTTGTTTTATTACCAACTCATTGAATTTCTCGGCATTTCCAGATTTATCAGTTCCAGGTAAGATTGATACAGTTTTTACAATGTCTTCATCTTTACCCAAAAATGCTATCATCTGCTCTATAAATTCACCAATCTGGAAGATCAAATTTTCCGCATCGATTGCTCTATCTTCTATCTCATCTTCATCGAATGTAGCAAAATACTGGGGAAGAGTAAGCGCTTCTTTTCCTTCAATTTCCAAACCGTTATCATTAAAAAATGCTTGTAGGAATGGGAAGTCAGCTAGAAGCTCGGATATCTGTTTCTTAATTAATTCACTTTTCTTCATGATCTTCCTCGTTAATCTTCTATCTTCATTTTGCGAACATTACCCATTTGATAACTCTCACCAATTCTAGTCTCTCCCAGACAATAGGAGCAAAGAGCGGATGGCATTGGAAAACGTAATTCTTTTCCCTTCAACGAATCAATGTCTAGAGTTTTATCATAGAGGAGAGTACTCAGCTCGAAACTTCCCTGACCAGTTAATCCGTTTATGTGCATAATTGCAGCAGCTGGATTTACAGTATTCACACGGCTGGCAAAAACTTCACGTTCTGCCTGTGATACAATATCACCTTTTGTGATCACAACAATATCGGCAGATTTCAGCATTGGACCAATCTTTTTAGGAGTATTAATCCCGCTTAAGTTATCGATCACACAAATAGCCTTTATACCTTTAATATAAGGTGAACATCTATTGCATAATCCAGCAGATTCACTTATAAGAATGTCGAATTTGTTGTCGACTCCCCACTTAGTGATCTCTTCCACATTGCTCACAAAATAATGGTCGGGACAGAGTGCACCGGAAAGTCCTTTTTTTACCGGAATACCTGCTTTTTTATAAAGCAGATCATCGTCAGTATAAAGACAGTCAAACTTAGCTACAGCTACTTTCAAACCTCTCTTTTTCAAAGATTCTATCGTCTTTAAAATCACTGAAGTTTTCCCTGATGAGGGAGGACCTGATACTGTTACAAGATTCATAATTTTTTCCTTTTATTTATGACCTTGCGGATGGTTGAAAATCTCCGCAATGGTTATCAAACTATTTCCAACCATTACGAAGGTCTCGCATACTCAACCATTCGTAAGATTTTGGAATTATCCTATCGCTTCGTCAAACAATTTTCGCAATGCTTAATCAATTTACTGATGTCATGGCTATAGATATAATCCCACTCCAACCACATGAATTTGTTCTAAGCAGGGATATGATTATCGAGATCGGGATGAACACTCGGGAATAAACCACTATGGGATAGGATCTTCCCCACTTCTACAG
>JAGGWC010000233.1 GCA_021157645.1 Candidatus Cloacimonadota bacterium
ATCCTTACACACATCAAATCCATCTGCATCAGGAAGCATAAGATCCAGAATAATGAGGTCAGGTATTTTTCTTTCTAGGAATTTATTCAATTCATCAGCTAGCTCAAATTTTGCTGTTTCAAAACCATTTTTTTCCAAATTTATCGAAACAAGATTAAGAATATCCGGCTCATCATCTAAAATAGCGATCAATTGTTTCATAGATATTTACCTCTATTTTTTTTGCAATTTTGCCCAAACATCTCTTAAGGTAACAGTTCTATTGAAAACAGGTTTTTGTGGAGTTGAATCGTTATCGGCACAGAAATAACCCAAGCGTTCAAATTGGCATCGGAAACCAACTTCAGCTTCAGCCAAATGTGCTTCCAACTTACAATTATGCAATACCTTTAAAGCATCCGGATTGATGAAATCCATAAACGTTTTTCCTTCTTCCAAGTTATTTGTATCGGGTACAATGATCAGTCGGTCGTATAATCTTACTTCAGCATCAATGGCATGAGCAATCGAAATCCAGTGTAAAGTTGCTTTCACTTTGCGACCATCAGGAGATTTCCCACCTTTTGATGCAGGATCATAAGTGCAATGAAGTTCTAATATCTCTCCGGCTTCATCTTTGATTACTTCGTTGCAGGTGATGAAATAGGCATAACGGAAACGAACTTCACGTCCGGGAGCAAGTCGGAAGAATTTTTTTGGAGGTTCTTCCATGAAATCTTCTTGCTCAATATAAAGTTCTCTTGAGAATGGAACTTTTCGGGTTCCGGCTGTAGAATCTTCAGGATTGTTCACAGCATCTATCTCTTCAACCTGATTTTCAGGATAGTTTGTGATAACAACTTTCAAAGGATTCAGCACGGACATCACTCGTGGTGCTGTCTTGTTCAAAACCTCGCGTATGGAATGTTCTAACAATGCATAATCAACCACGCTATGAGCTTTTGCAACTCCAACTTTATAAATGAAATTCTGGATTGCTTCTGGTGTAAAACCTCTACGTCTTAAACCGGATAATGTAGGAAGTCTGGGGTCATCCCAACCATTTACAAGGTTTTCTTCCACAAGTTGAAGAAGTTTTCGCTTGCTCATTACTGTGTAATTCAAGTTTAATCTTGCAAATTCGATCTGTTGAGGTTTATGAACTCCCAATTCGATGAGGAACCAATCATAAAGCGAACGGTGTGCCTGGAATTCCAGAGAACAGAGAGAGTGAGTAATTCCTTCAAGTGAATCTTCCAAACCGTGTGCCCAGTCATACATTGGATATATACACCATTTATTTCCGGTACGATGATGAGCAGCGTGACGGATACGGTACATAAGCGGATCACGCATTAGCATGTTTGGCGAGGACATATCTATTTTGCCACGAAGAACATGGGATCCATCTTCAAATTCTCCATTTTTCATTCTTTTAAAAAGATCGAGATTTTCTTCTATAGTTCTTTCTCGGAAAGGACTGTTCACACCCGGTGATGTTATTGTTCCACGGTTTTCGCGGATCTCTTCGGCAGACTGACTATCCACAAAAGCCTTTCCTGCCTTTATAAGCTGAATTGCATATTCATACATCTCATCAAAATAATCTGATGCATAGAATAAGCGATCTTCCCAATCAGCTCCTAACCATTTGATATCATTAATTATTGCGTTTACATATTCTTCATCTTCCTTTACCGGATTTGTATCATCGAAGCGAAGATTGAATTTCCCATTATAATCTTGAGCTATACTATAATTTACCAGAATAGCTTTGGCATGACCAATATGTAAATGTCCATTAGGTTCAGGTGGAAACCTTGTGTGAACTCTACCACTATTTTTTCCTTCTAGTAGATCACTATCGATTATATCACGAATAAAATTACTTCTAGGTTTGTTATTATCTTCCATTATATCTCCATTAAAAAACTTTTGACTATATCAACATGATCAACGAGATTATGTATATTTTATCTTATTAATCCAGTTCATCCTGTCTATTTCATTTCGACGGGATCAACATGATCTACTGGATTATGTCTATCCCTCGTCTAATCAATCATACAAGATTTATCCTGTTCATCCAGTAAATCCTGTCTTATTCTTCCTACTTACAAAAAATATCTTTAAATCTATTATATATTTCAATTACCACTAATTGCGGATTCACATGACCATTAAGTCTCTGTAACATTTCTTCCATAAAATTTATCAATTCGGGAGCATAATCTTCAATATTTGGATTTTTCTCATAAAGAGTTTCAAGAATCTCTGTCTTATCGAGGTTTGTGATCTCGGTTTGCTGGTGTTTATAATAAGCAATATCACTTAACCAAATAATCAATTGCGAGATCATCTCTTGTAACTTGGTAAGATTTTTTGAGGTTCTAAATAGATTTGAAAATTCAATGAATTTTAAATCATTGTTGTTTATCACGAAATTTAAGAACTGAAGAGCCTGATCCCTTATCTCTATTTTTCCGCTTTCCATCAACCTTAGAGCTTTTTCCATATTACCATTGGAAATTCGAGCTAACATTTTTGCTTCAAAGATTTCCAAAGTCTCATAATCTAGTAACTTTTCCTCGATCATGCTTTTTGGAACAGAATGAAATTGAAGTTGTTGACAACGTGAAATTATGGTTGGTAATAGCGAATTTGGTTTTGAAGTTGTTAAAATTATTATCGTATCTTCAGGTGGTTCTTCCAATGTTTTTAGAAAAGCGTTTGCTGCCTGAATTGTCATTTTGCCCGCATTCTCTATTATGCAAATTTTATAGTTGCCCTCATTTGGAGAGAGTTGTATTCTGTGTTCAAGCATACGGATGCTGGCAATGCGAATCCCAGTATTCTTCGAGAAAAAATACTCTTTCCAGGGAGTTTTTATTTTGTTATTGATATAATCTTCATATTCCTGCAGAGTTTTTTCAGAGCGGATTTCACCATCTATAGTTATATCAGATTTTCCTGTTTCTTTAGGAAATGGAAAAATATAAATAAGATCAGGATGGGAGAAAGATAGAAATTTTTTACAGGACGGACATATTCCACAAGGACGTTTATTTATGGTAGAGTGACAGTTCATAGCCATTCCCAGATATAATGCAGTTGTGAGTTTCCCAACACCTTCTGGTCCGTAGAATAAATAGCTGTTTGCTACTTTGCCTTGTACTAATGCTCTTTGAAGAATGTCTATTGCTTTGTCTTGTCCTTTAATTTTTTTGAACATAAATTCCTTTATTATGCCTTGAATTTCTTTATATAGATACTCTTAAACTCAGATGCTATAATGTCCATGTAAATTTCATCATGCTTTTCCCCGGCAAAGATTATAGCTTCTCTTCTTCTTCCAATTTCTTTAAATCCTACTTTTTTATAGGAATTTATTGCCCGTTTGTTAAAGTCGAAAACTTCTAACATGATATTGTTCAAATTCAAAACATTGAAAGCGTAATCAATAAGCAGTGATAGTGCTTCCGTACCATATCCTTTGCTCCATAAGTTTTTATCTCCGATAAAGATGCCAACTTCAGCTTTGCGATTTCGTTCATTGATGCGGAATATACTACAATTCCCAATCAATTTATCGTTAGTTGCATCAACGATCGCAAAGATCTGAGCTCCATTTTTTATCATATCCTGCAAGATCATTTTTTCTCTATCTAAACTTAATTGCTGATTAAAAATAAGTAGATTAGAAGAAACTTCCAGATCATTGAGCCAAATGCAATATTGATCTGCATCTTCAATATGTACAGGTGAGAGGTAACATCTTTTTCCAATTAGCTTTTTATAGTATTTCATAATTTCTCATATGATGACATTATTAAACCTGATTAGAACTTTTTCTTTCTCTAAAATATCCATAATTGTGGGAAGTTCTGGACCATGTGCACTACCGTATAATGCAAGTCTTAGGGGAGGATATAGATTTTTTCCTTTTATTTCTAACTCTTGTGTCGAACGTCTCAATAACTCATTTATTAATTCTTCATCTAATTTAGGAGAATCTATGATGTTATCAATCCAGAATTTGAAAAG
>JAGGWC010000238.1 GCA_021157645.1 Candidatus Cloacimonadota bacterium
CTCCTTTTGGAACACTAAATAAATTTATCGAAACTAATGTTACGATTATTATCAGTACTATTGTTTTTTTCATTTTTTTCTCCTTTTAATTTATTTTTTTATTCATTAAATGTTTTTATTTTGAAATAACCATTATTAAAATGGATATTCTCAATATGCATGATTTTTGTTTTATCAATAAGAAATTGCTCTAAGAAAAATGTAATGGTTGGGTGTTCATACTGCAAATATTGGATGCTTGGTAATTTCTTAAAATGCAAATATTTATCTATTATCCAGTTTGTCTTAATTTCCAGATCAACATTAACTGGAATTGGATGTACATTTTTATAACGAAATTTTATGCTTTCTCCTAAAATAACAATATTAGAAATAGAGTCAGGGATTAAATTATTAGCAATACAAATATCAATAATTTCTGAAATAGTTATCCTGATTTCTGCCATGACCCGCTCCTTTTATAATTTTCTATGGTAAAATTTTTTTAAGCTAATATAATTTGCAAGAAAATAATCTTTAAATATCTGGATTTAACCTTTTTGTGTAGTAAATGATATCTTTGTGTTTTACATAGTCTTTGTTATGAAAAAATATCATTGATGTTTCATTCCAATCTTCAATGAGACAGGCAAATATTTTAACATTGTTAGAGAAAAAGAAATCTTCAGATTTTTCTATTAAAGAAGCAGCAATTCCTTTTCCTCTGAATTCAGGTAGAACTGCCAGTCTGTTGATCCAACCTTTGCGTCCATTATGGCTTGCTATAATTGCACCTACAAGTTTTTTATCAATCTCAGCAACAAAGAAACGATTATTCTCAATCTGTAATTGTTTTCTGATATTCTCTTTAGTATCTCTTCCTTCCGGTTTTATTGGAAGTGATGAATTGACCCAAAGATCAATAAGGGAATTGCATTCAGTAAGTTTCAGTTCTCGAATAATAAATTTATTCATGCTACTTTAAATGTTTTGCAGCAAATCGGAAAACACGATTAAAACTTTTATCTACTTCTTTTTCAAGTTTTTTTGTAGGCGGGAACGGAATCACGTGATCGTAATTATAGTTGAAATCCATTACTTTAACTTTTGTTGGAATTTTATTATCAGATCCCTTTAGTGTATTCAAAACTTCCGAAGGTGGAACAACAACATCTTTTTTAAGAGCAACTGCAGAGATCTGTTTATTGAGTTCCTTAAATCGCTTTTCTCTAAAATTCTGCAATTTGTGGAATTCCAGCATACTTTTGAAATATTTGCCGACAGGATGAAGATCACTAAAATAATGTTTTAATCTATCATCTTTCTTAAGTTCTTCCTCCAAACGTTCAACGTAGAAGGAATAAACAGAGATATTAGCTTCACTATCCAATATATATTTTGAGGCTGCATTCATTCTGTTCAGGGTAGGACCACCACAAAAATGGAACAATTTAGATTTTGAAAGATAGCCATAAGAATTGGTGAGAAATAAAATGTTTGCCAGAAATGATCCGATAGAATAAGCAAAAAAATCTATGGAAGTTTTTTTCTTTATTAGTGGGTGAAGACCGGATTTTATCTCATGTATCAACTGCATAACATCGTAAAATGATTGAAGACCTGACCATAAGAATCTTTGAGGATGGAACTGCAATCTGGCACTGAGAGCGATATTAGCAAAAGACGAATTTGCAATATTTGGAAAGATCTCTTTCCTCTCTTTATTGGCTGTTCTTAAAAATCTTGGATCTATCCATTTAGCTGGAGTTCTATTCATATGAAACGCAATAGGGAAGAGCACAATTTGCTTTCCAGTTTGTTCCATTAATTTATAAGCCCAAGGTAGATATTTGCTCCAATCTTTTTCGTTAAGACCATGCAGCAGAATTATTGTACCATTAGTTTTGACCTTTTTTATTCTTCGCTTTCCTGTTTTCTTAGATTTTTTAACCTCAATAGGAATAAGAATGCTGTAATTGAAATTTATATTCTCCTTAATTTTAGAATCAGGGGTTTCAATAATTTCATTCAGATGAGGTGCTTTTAATTTACTTGAGAGATCGTAAGTGGTTTTGAATTCAATATTATGTTCATTACATTGATATGTTTTTTCACCTGGTAAAAGTTTATGGCTAAAAGATTCAAATGGAATATTAATTACACGTGTTCCCAATTCAGGAATATCGATCTTTTCATCGGTTAGATTAAATCTACTTTTTAATAAGTTATAAATTTCTAAATATGTCATTAAAATTAATTTGAGAATTTCCTTAAGAAAGCTGGAATTTCCATTTGTCTATCAGGAAATGTGTTTGTCTTTTCGTCAGTACTTTTATTCAAATTTAAGGAACCAGATTTTCTTATTCTTTGCAATGTACTGTCAATATCTTCCGAATCATCTTCTTTATTATAAATTATAGTTTCACGTTCGTACACAGTTGTGTTAGGGGTATCAATTCCGGTAGTGATAAGAGTTACTTTAATTTTTCCTTCCATAGCATTATCAATAATAATGCCTGTAATAATATCCCCATCATCACCAGTTTGTTTAACAATTTCATTTGTAATTAGTTCGAATTCATCCATTTTAAAATCTTTACCGGCTGTTATATTAATAAGAACACCTTTGGCATTTCCTATTGGAATATCCGAAAGCAAAGGATTATTCATAGCTTTCTGAGCAGCGTCTACAGCTTTTTGGTCTCCATCTCCTAACCCTGATCCTATCATAGCTAATCCGCGATTTTTCATTACAGTTTGGACATCAGCAAAATCTACATTCATATAACCACTGAAATGAATTATATCAGAAATAGCTTTTGCAGCTTCATACAAAACATTATCAGCTTTTTTAAAGGCGCCGATAACAGTCATGTCAGGGTAAATATCAGTGAGCTTTTCATTTGGAATAACAATAAGGGTATCAACGTTTTCACGAAGTTTGTTTATTCCATTTTCAGCATTAATAGTACGCTTTTTACCTTCACTCCTAAATGGTCTGCTTACAATTCCAATTGTAAGAATACCCATCTCACGTGCAAGAGACGCAATAACAGGGGTTGCGCCAGTTCCAGTTCCACCGCCCATTCCGGCAGCAATGAAAAGAAGATCCGTACCTTTTAAATTATTTTTAATATCCTCACGAGATTCTTCTGCAGCTTTACGCCCAATTTCTGGATTTGCACCCGCACCAAGTCCTTTAGTTAATTCTCTTCCAAGTTGCAGTTTGACTTTTGCTTTTGATTTTTTTAAATCTATGATATTAGTATTTGCAACGGCAAATTCTAAGCCTTGTAAGTTATAATCAATCATCGTACCAATTGCATTACCACCTGCTCCTCCAACACCAATGATCTTTATATGTGTACCAAAAGGTATTTCGTCATGATTCAGGTCTAATTCTAACATATAACCTCCGAAAAAATATATTTTTTCTTAAAAATAATCTTTAAATGCGTTTTTTACTTTTTGCCAGAAATTGGAAAATGAACTCCCAATTTTTATACTATTTATTTTATCATCTCTACTTTTAAGTTCATCATAAACGTAATAGAGAATACCTACGCTGGTTGCATATTTTGGATTTTCCAATCTATCTGTAGGCCCAGCTAATTTTGTTAAATATGGATAACCGATTTTGGTTGGCATATTAAAGATCTGGTCGGCAAGTGATGCGCTATTAATTAGTAGAGAAGCTCCACCAGTAAGTACAAGTCCGGCAGTTATCAAATTAAGGTCATGGTGCTCGCTCAAAATTCTATATGCTCCTTCAAATATCTCACGCATTCTGGCTTCGATGATCTCACTCATATATTTCAATTTCTTCTTTTTTGATTCTCTACCACCAATTCCTTCGATCTCTATCAATTTGTCATCAGGAACCTGCGATGAAAGCGAATTACCTAATTCTAGCTTGAGTTTCTCTGCGTTTTGAGGTGAAGTATGTAATCCGACAGAAAGGTCATGAGTTATGTTTTTACCACCAATTGGAAGAACTGCACTGAATCTTATAGTGTCTTTGTAGAATATTGCGATATCAGTAGTTCCACCACCAATATCAATAATTATAGAACCCAATTCTTTTTCTACATCATCCAAAACGGAATGTGAAGAAGCTATTGGTTCAAGGTAGGTCTTTTCAACTTTATATCCTGCTATCTCAATACATTTATTGATATTCCTAAGTGCATTAATATCTGCCATCACGATATGGACATGAGCAGAAAGATTGAACCCACTCATATTCATTGGGTTCATTATTCCGTCCTGTTCATCGATCTTATAATATTGAGGAATTGCATGAATAATTTCTAATCTCTCATTTCCTTGTTGAATTTTTACATTGTTTTTGGAATTTGAAATAACGTTATCTACATGTTGCTGATCTATATCACAAGGATGAGCACCGGAAGTTAAAGATATTCTTCCAATTGCGTTTTGGCTTTTAATGTGTTCTCCTGCAATTCCTACATAAATATTCTTCGCCTTAAAAGTTGCCATCTCTTCAGCTTCATTAATTGCATCGCTCATAGATTTTGAAGCTTTCATAATGTCCACAACAATACCATTGACCATACCATTGGATTTACTTGTTCCTATACCTTTAACTTCTAACTTATTTTCTTCATTTATTTCTGTGATAATAACACAGATCTTGGTTGTACCAATATCTATTGCCGTAATCACCTGACCGATTTTCATATCTCCTCCGACCTGACTACAAGTTGATCTTTAAATCTTAAATCTATTGTTGTACCTTTCTCAAAAATACGATTTTGCTCAAGAAAAATGAGTTTCCTAAGTTTTTCCTCGATTTCATTATCTCCCAAAACGATTCTATACCCAATATCCGCATTTACAAAAATTAGATTTTTATCTTTTAAATAGAATTCGGAAATACTATTTATAAAATCAGGGTCCACTTTTGCAAATATCTCTCTTAAAGAAAATATCCTCTCAATAAGAATATTCTCGATTTTTTGTCCGATAATGATCTCAGAATCGGGAATTTTGGTTCCGATTATTGGCAGAACTTCATTTTCATAAAAATTCGCATTATCCAAGATAATTCTGTTTTTATCAATTGGGAAAATAATTCCGCTTTCTGTTCGGAAAAAAAACTTTCCCTTTTTCTCACTAATTTCAATTTTTAACTTATTTGGGAATATTCTGGAAACTTTTATATCTTCAATCCTTACAATATTTTCATATTTTTTTAGAACATCTTTCTTAGAAATAGAATACAAATTCATATTAATGAAATCATTACATATATTC
>JAGGWC010000139.1 GCA_021157645.1 Candidatus Cloacimonadota bacterium
TTTTTGAAAACTGCCAAACACCGGGTAAATATTGCACTTACACATCGACAGGTGAAAGATAACAGAAGTGAGCTAACAAGTGAATTTGATATAGCTGATATTTCAGCTCGAAATGTTTTCTTTAAAGATCTGGTAAACATTAATTCCAATTACTCACTTAGGAATATCGAATTCTATCCGAAGATTAAAGAGTTCCAACATGTTGGTGAAGACATGGGTTCCTATGATATTGATACTCTTTTTGTTGGATATTTTCAGGGTGATTATGATTGGGAGGTTATCGAGATAGATTACGATAATCCTGAAATGTCTGTGGAGATTAATGCCAGCCTTTCAATGAATCTAACACCAAAAATGATTACGAAATCATTTTTAAGAAAATTCCAAACAGAAACATATATTACGATAACAGAAAACTCCAGAGCAAAGGACAAAAAGTCAGTATATTTTTTAAATCCGAGTGTATTGATGGATACAGTAACAACGATCTTCGGTAGAAGAATTCTGCATCAAACTTTATCAATCGATATTTTGGAGAGAAAGCTAACTTCTAAATTGGGCTATAAATTAGAGGAAACTTTAGATAGCCGTTATAACGAAGAAACAGCAAAAAAAAATCAGGAAACATGGGATGCTGAATTGAGTATTTTAGTATTTAAAAATACGAACATGGAACTTCATTTTGATCATATGAGAGAAGAAGATTCACATTACAATTTGCAAATGGAAATAGATCAAATAGAGATGGATATTCAGAATAGACTATCTTCCGATGTAACATTAAGATCATCAGCTTCTTATTCATTTGAAGAAGGAAACGATGATGCAAATGATAATAAATATACTATCAGCGCATTAAAGTTTGAAGAATCAGCATCCTACTTCTTTAAACGAAAATACAGATTCTTTGCTAAAGCTAGCTATAAAAGAAATTATCGTGATGGATCTGGATTCTTAACCTTTCTTGCAGATAAAAAGGAGGGAAATATTTTCAAATGGGATATTACTATGAATTACCGTATGAGCAATTACACATCGCTAAATTTGCAATATTCAGGTAATAGTTACCCGGAAGAAAAACAGGTTCACAAACTCAGTTTGGAAGTGAAAGCAGAATTCTAATATTTGTTTATTTCTGTGAAGAAATGAAAAATCCTGTTGACTTTGAAATGATCGATTCTAAAATTTTCAACAGGAATAAGGAAGGAGAAAAATGAAAAATAATATTGAAATTTCATTAAAAGAATCTGCTGACAATTTTGTAGATTTTGCTTCAGATAAGAGAAATATTAAGATAATTGAACAAATTTCCGATAAGATCGCAAATGCATTTAAAAATGGGAATAAAGTTCTTATTTGCGGTAATGGCGGTAGCTCTACAGATGCAATGCATTTTGCTGAAGAATTAACCGGGAAATTTCGTAAAGAACGTCGTGCTTTACCGGCAATTACTCTAACCGACCCGTCACATATTACCTGTGTTGCAAACGATTATGGCTTTGAAGGAATTTTTGCCCGAGCGGTAGAAGCTTATGGAAAAGAAGGTGATGTGTTGATAGCAATTTCAACCAGCGGTAATTCGCAGAATGTGATTAATGCTGTAAAAATTGCATCAGATAGAAAAATGATAACTTTTGGGTTATTGGGAAAAGATGGTGGAAAATTAAATAGTAAATGTGATTTTCAACTTATTGGTTCTGGCAAAACAACTGATAGAATTCAGGAAATACACATAGCAGTTCTTCACATAATTATAGAAACAATCGAGAGAATTCTTTTTCCGGAGAATTATACGGATGAATAGATGAAATTAGTAATTCAGCGTGTAAAACATGCCAGAGTAGAAATTGGTGGAAAAGAAATATCCAGCATTGGTAAAGGATTGCTTATTTTAATTGGTATTTCCAAAGATGATGATGGAACTCAAATTGAGTGGCTGGCAAAAAAAGCTGTTGAATTAAGGATATTTGAAGATGAACATGATAAAATGAATCTGTCTCTAAAAGAAATAAATGGTGAGATATTACTTGTTTCACAATTTACACTTTACGGAAGTTGCAATAAAGGACGCAGACCCGATTTTTTGAATGCTGCCAAACCTGAAAAAGCTAAAGAAATGTATCTTAATTTTGCAGGAGCCATTAAGCAGAACGGTATTATTCCAAAACTTGGAGAATTTGGTGAACACATGGATATTACATTATTAAATGATGGTCCTGTTACAATGATTCTTGAGAGATAGGGAATAATATTATTTTTGATCTGGGCAATTTTCTGGTAGAATATAACTTTGATGTATTTTACAAAGAGTTAGGCTATGAACCAGAAAAAGAAGTACTGATGGAGTCAACCGCTCCTGTTCTGGAGTTTGAATCAGGCAGGATTATACAACATGAATTTTATTCTTAAATGTTGAAGACACAAAAAGATATAAGAAATTATTTGAATTGGACTAAAATAGGAAGGAGAAAGAGTATGATAGATCTAGAAAAAATAATTGTAATTAATATTGAAGAACAGAAATTGCGTTTGATTCAAAATGATCGCAAAATTGCTGAATACTCAATATCAACTTCTAAGTTTGGTATTGGAAATAAATCCGGAAGTAATATGACACCTTTAGGACATCATATTGTAAAAGAGAAAATTGGAGATCATGTTTCTGTTAATTCAATTTATAAGACAGGTGAATTTACAAAAGAAATTGCTACAATAAATAATAATAAAGTTTTTGCTGAAGATCTTGTAACGACACGGATAATAAAATTAGAAGGAACGGAAAACGGCATCAATAGAGGCAGTGGAATAGATTCATATGAAAGAGAGATATGGATTCATGGAACACCGGCAGAAGATAAGATAGGAACGCCTGCATCTCATGGTTGTATAAGAATGAAGAACAATGACATTATTTTACTTTTTGATTCAATTGAAGTGGGAACGTTAGTTAATATCGAAATGAAAATTGATACAAAAGTGCAGGGAAGAAAGACTCAATCTGCAAATAGAGGACACATTTTCAGATTAAATGACAGACGCAAAAAAGGTATTCTTGACTCAACATTATGGAGGTTAGGTAGCAAAGAGCGTAGAAAAGAGGGTGAACGAAGAAAAAAATAGTTAGTTAAAGATATCAAATGTGAAGGGTTTTATTCAAGTCTTTTACTTCATTAGGATCATTTTTTTAGTATTCGTGTAAATACCTGATTTTATTTTATAAAGATAAACTCCACTTGAAACCGGTTTGCTGGAATTATCTGTACCATTCCAGCTTGCAGTATATTCACCAGTTTCTTTTGCTTCATTTATAAGTGTTTTAACAAGTTGACCTCTTAAATTATAAATTTCAAGTGTTACATTTCCTGCTTCTTTAATTGAAAAAGCTATATTTGTAACCGGATTAAATGGGTTTGGATAATTATTTTTAAGCTTGGTTATAAAAGGTAATAAATGGTGTTCTGTATTAACATATCCCACGTTTAATGTCACAGGGATCACATAATCATCGCCACGAGTAGTGGTGTAATTGGAATTATTATGGATCACAAGATTTGCAGTATATACCTCACCTGCAATAAGATCCTCTGTATTAATTGGAATCATTATCATAACTGATCCCCCATTACCGGGAACTGTTCCTGAAACATTAGTGAACTCCCCAAGCCAGTTTTCGGGTCTTGTAAATTCATCCGTATATTCTACAGTGATGTTATACTCAAGATCACCCGGTCCATTATTAGTGATGAAGAACGAGAGTGTTCCTGTTGTGTCAGGAGGAAGGTAACATATAAGTTCAGTAACACTTACATCCATTTCAGACCAGAACAATGAGAAATCAAGTGTAGTAACAACGTTTGCTATGTTAAAATTCAGTTCTTCAGCATCGAGATATAATGGTGCAACGCAAGAAATATCAAATACACTAGGCCAGGTTCCCATAATGACATAAGTTCCATCAGCTTCTGTAATGTTGTTTAATTCTGTGCCGATAATAGAAACAGTTGCTCCTTCAATTGGATTGCCGGAGCCGAATTCTGTTACAGTTCCAAAAAGAAAACCAGAAGAAAATCCGGTTATGCCAAAATCATCGATAAACCAACCAGGATATGTAACTGTACTGTCTGAACCAAAATGCCATCTAAAGATGATATTTTGACCGATATAAGAAGAAAGATCAAATTCTACATATTCCCAACCTGAGCTTGTTCCACAGAAAATCTCTTCCGGATACAATGGATTTGCAGAATTAGCTGTTCCAGTATAACCGTTTATAGGCTCGATAACAGACCAGCTTAAACCTCCATCGGATGAAATTTTTACATTACCACCATCCCAACTATTCTCAATATTATACCAGTGGTGAAAAAATAATATAGGATTAAACGATGGAATTAAATAATACTCTGGAGAATCTACAGTAAAATTCGCCTCGTTAGGATAGTCATTATCCAGAACAGTCCCCCAGAGTTTATCGCCGGAATAGGCATTAGAAGGACCATTAGATGGAATCCCCCATTGCCAACCTGCAGGATTATTGCTGATAAAACCCCCATCATCATTCTCAAAATCATTCCAATAAGAATAGCCTTCCAATTCAAAATCGACAGTAGTTGTTTGTCCATCTTGAACGATAACATCTTCCTCGACATCAGTTGGATAATTTGGATAATCGCAATAAACATCGTAAGTTTCAGCTACCACATCGACAATTGAATAATAACCGGTATTGTCGGTTAAAGCATTATATTCATATCCGCCCAGGCTTACGGCAAAGATATGCGCACCTTCTAAAGGTAGACCTGTATCAATGTCTATTACTGTTCCATCAATGCCACCGAATAAGTTAGCATCCATGGCAATATCATAAGTAACAACCTTATAATCAGGATCATCACTTGGAAAAGCAAATCCTGTTAGCTGTCTTTCAGATAAATGGAAGAGTAGACGAGGTACCAATCCTGCTTCGTTCCTAACGGGATTATCCTTCGATGCTGCATTTAAT
>JAGGWC010000031.1 GCA_021157645.1 Candidatus Cloacimonadota bacterium
GATATACAGATTCTAAAAGATTTCTTTGAATATTTAGATAATCTTGATTTCGATTATGCATCAAGATATCCACATGGGTTAACAGGGCATCCAAAGATAAAAAATCAAAACCAAGGTGCTGCCTATAATCAAGATGTCATGGATGATTTTTCAACAGCTTTTATAATGGTAAATCATATAATTAAACAAATGGCTAAAAAAAAGGAAATACAAGAAATTGTCGTTTATATTGATCAAAATGAAGAGATGTTATAGAAAGAAAATATTATGTAATCCCATTTGATCCATATTCAATTAAGCTCCGATATTTTTCGGAGCTTTTTTTATTTTTGGGAAAACTTAAAAAAAACTTGCATTCTGCACATATGTTCATTATGTTGTCTTGTGAATTTAAAAAGGATAATTAATGGCTAGAAGAAAAATGCAGAGAATAGTACACCGACCTCCGCTCTATACTGAATTTAAACCAGTTGGAGTGAGAAAACTATCGTTAAATTCGATAGAACTCTCCATTGATGAATATGAGGCAATACGGCTCGCAGACAGCATTGGCATGAATCATAATGATGCATCTGAAGAAATGGAAATATCCCGTTCTACTTTTTCACGATTGATCGAAAATGCCCGTAAAAAAATAGCTCAATTCATCATTGAAGGTAAACATCTTCAAATTGATGGGGGAAACATTCATTTTAGAAATAACATCATAAAATGCAATTCTTGTGGTCATATGTTCAATACAAATTTTGAAAATGAAATTATTATATGTCCTTCTTGCGGTTCAGAAAATTTAGTAGATTTGGCAGGAGGATTCGGACATGGAAGATGTTGTAGAAACAATAATGAAAAAAGGAGGTGAAATTATGCCAAGAGGTGATAGAACGGGGCCAGACGGAAAAGGACCACGTACAGGACGCGGATTAGGGAAATCTGCAGGAAATGACATGGGACAAGGCAGAGGACAAAGTCAAGGATCAAGGAGAAATTCAGATCGTGGACAAGGTCAAGGTCAAGGAAGAAACAGATAATTAGGTATTACCAAAAAAATAAGGAGGTTAATATGCCAAGAGGTGATAGAAGGGGTCCTGAAGGTATGGGACCAATGACAGGCAGAGGGTTAGGATATTGTAATGGCTATGAAAGTCCTGGATATACAAAAGGTGCACCAATGGGCGGTGGAGGTTTTGGGAGAGGCTTTGGTCGTGGTTTTGGAAGAGGTTACGGACAAGGATTCAGGAATCGGGGATTTTCTAGTTATCCAAATTATCCAGTTACTCAATATTCAGCAAAAGATGAAGAAAGCTATCTTAAATCAGAAATGGATACTCTTAAGAATGAGCTTAAAACAATGGAAACACGACTCTCCGAATTAAAAAAGGACGAGTAATGTGGAAAAGCGGCAGAGGTTGAATCTCTCCTCCTCTGCCGCTATTTTTATAGGGAGGTGACTAAATATGACAGAGGGTAAACATTACGGTGGTTTTAAATACAGAAATAAACGAAATCAAAGTCATCGTGGGAGAAATTCTATTTTGGGAACAGTAATTACCACCATTGCTGGAACTGTAGTAAAAGATCTAACAAGTGAGAATAGCAAAATCAAAAAACTGTTTAACAAAGTAGTTCATCCTAAACAAATAGAAGATAAGCAGAGTAAGAAAGAAATTATTAATGCTAAGTTTTCTCTTGTGAATGATGATGATACAGAAAAGAAAATTGAAAAAGATTTTGAAAATATTAAAAAAGAAGTAGAATATAATAATGATTCTCAAACGGAAAGAAACAGGTAAGAATATTTAGTGTTCATTAGATTTAATGGAATAGTTTAATTGAACATTTCGAAGGAATCAAGATGACACGTTCTTTAGTTGCTTTTATTAATTCGTTAAATCTGTGAGAATTTGCTTACTGAATCTTAGTTTTATCAAAATCTTGTAAGCTAATTAAAAGGAGAGATAGATGAACAAAAAAATCGCTATACCAACAATTGGTGGAATACTCAGTGCACATTTCGGACATTGTGATAAGTTTGCAATTTATGAAATTAAAGACAACAAAATTATTAACGAAAAATTTGTTTCACCACCACCCCACGAACCAGGTTCACATCCAGCTTTTTTGAGAGAATTAGGATGTACAGCCATTATTGCCGGAGGAATGGGAACTAAAGCTCAACAACTTTTTACACAAAATAATATCGAAGTGATCATTGGATTGCGTTCAGAGAATCTTAAAGGGCTTGTGGAGACTTATATTTCAGAAGGATTAAAATCTGGAGATAATTTCTGCGATCACTAAGTATGTAATTGGATTATAAAAAAGAATGATTTTTTTATTTTTAGGAGGTTATTATGAAAAGAATTTTAGTAGCTATTGATTTTTTGGACACTACAGACAGAGTAATTAATTATGCAAAAAAAATAATTAAAAAGACAAAAGGAAAATTGCTTATTGTCCACTCTGAAACATTAGAATCATATCTCTCTACAATTACAACCGAATTTAATCAAACGCCCTCAATGGAATTAATCAATATTCATAAAAAGCAAATCGAGAATAGACTTAAAGAAATTAACGATAGTTTAAACAAGGATGGAATTGAAGCTGAGTGTACTCTAATGGAAGGATCAACCGTCGATAATATATTAAAGGAAGCTGATAAATTTAAGGCTGATCTTATTGTTATTGGTTCTCATAAACATGGAAAATTTCATAATCTTCTGTTTGGAAGCATTCATAAATCACTACTAACTCTCTCTCGGATACCTGTTTTAATTGTACCTCCTGAAGATATAGAAAATTGAAATTATAACAAAATATCATTCATGTAATACAGGAATAAGGGAAAATATGAAAATAGCAATAGCCAGCGGAAAAGGTGGAACAGGAAAAACTACTGTTTCAACAAATTTAGCTTCACTCTTAGCAGAAAGAAAAAACGTCGTGCTTACTGATCTAGATGTAGAGGAACCAAATTCAGGTTTATTCATCTCCGGTAAAAAAATAAGAGAAGAAGATAAATTTAAAATGATTCCTGAGTGGAAAAAGGACGAATGTATTCTTTGCGGGAATTGTCAGAAAGTCTGTAATTTTAATGCCGTGATGAAACTGGGTAAAATGATTATGGTTTTCCCTGAATTGTGTCACGGATGTTATGCTTGCAGCGAATTATGCCCCACAAAA
>JAGGWC010000016.1 GCA_021157645.1 Candidatus Cloacimonadota bacterium
ATTTCCTGTGCTGATAAAGTTGCAGTAATAATTAAAACTGCCGTTAAAATAATTGTAAATTTTTTCATTTTCCCTCCAATTTACATACTTTATTTATTTCTTCGATTGGAACAACTTCCGAATGTTTCGACTTATCGAATCTTCGGAATGTTGATCTACTCTTGCCAAAACAATCAGAAGATCAGTAAACTGAACATTCCGATGTTTTTCATATTTTCACTTCTATTTCTTTTTCCGTATTCATCAATTTATTAATGATAATTCCCATTAAAGTAATGAAAACTGTCGTCATACCTAATCTAGCGAGCATAAATTTTGCACCCATAAATTGTAATTCCATAAGCTCCTGAGGAATCTTTATACAAGCCCAGGCAGAAAGAAATATCACAATGTTCGTGTAACTCGCACCCTTTTTATGCAATGCTTGTGCCATTGGAAAAGCTATGAATATTGGTCCTGTTGGAATTGCACCGAGAAAAAATGCAACCGCAATTCCTTTAATACCTGAACTTTCACCGAGATGAGTCATCACAAATTCTTTTGAAACCCATACTGTGAATAATCCCATAAGAATAAGAACTGCTGGAAATACCATCGCCATTTGTTTAAAATAATCAAAAGATGTTTGCAAGATCAAGGGAGATTTTTCTGGAACTAAAATTGTAATTAATGCAAATCCTACAATCACTAAACCTAAAAACAGGAATCCTTTTTTACTACTCTTCTTATTTTTTTTCATCATTTGATCTTTCATAATATCACTCCCATCAAAGCAGCAATTATTAAAGCAATTGCAAAACTGATAAGATTACGATAGATGGCGAATTTCTTTCCCATTGTTTTAATTTCCAATGGTAAAGTTACTATCCCGATCATAGTGAGTGTAGTTATAAATGCCGTCACTGAGCTTATGGAAGCACCTTCCTGCAAAAATGAACCCGCCAAAGGAAATGCCAATAGCGCTGGGATATGAAGGACACTTCCAAATAGAGCAATAGAAACAAATCCAATTACACCATTTTCCTGACCGAAAAAAAGAGCGATCTTATCAGCAAAAAGACCGTACATTATTCCAATTAACATAATTACAGATAAAATAGATGGAGCTATTTTTCCTAACGTTTTTAGGGCAATCATTATCGATTTTTTTGTTTTCATTTTATCTTTACTAAATGAAATTATCAAAGAGATTATTACCAGTCCGTTTATTAATATTACAGTTTTCATAAATTATTATTCCTACTTTTTCTTGTTCTTTTTGGTTCGCTGTTAATCATCTCAAATTCCAAACGGATCTGCGATCAAGCCAATACTCAGTTCACTCAATGTATTTTCAAAATGAATATTGTAATAATCCTGACCATAATAATATTGAATGTATAAGCGCACATCTTCCAAATATTTTGGATTATAAGATAATATAATCGAGCTTCCGAACCGCTTTGAGAAATCTAATGCATCAACATCTTCCATATTACCAAAAATGTAAGTTGTATTTATCATAGCTCTCAAATTGGGTCGTAATTTCAGGTTTTCAGAGGAACTTTCAATTTTACCATTTCCAGAAAATATTGATGTAAGTGTTTCTATAGTAAATTTGAAAATTTGAATATCATTGTGCCACCTTATATTTCCATATCTGTTATTCAGAACCTTATCCTGCAATTCATTCGGATGATACTCAATAGATGATCTAAAGAATTCCGTAGCATTTTGTTGAAGAAAGAATAATTTTGTTAAGAAAAAACCAACCTCTATATAATTCGTAGAGAAAGAACCATCTGTTGTATTTATAGATCCGTCTTCTTTAAAAAAATCTCCATCTTGTCCATTGGAATGATGAGCTATACGTCCGAAAAGATAGAAAGTGTTAGACTTTCCAGGATTAAAATCCTTTAGTTGATGATAAAATGTTATCTGTGGCATATAACTGGGTGTGGATACAGGTTCGGAGTCTGTTCGATACATTCTCAAAATCACTTTTGGCGTTAAAACTGCTCCGGTTCGAGAATTTTTCCTGATTCGAATTAAATAATTTGGAACCATTTTACCTTCAAACCATAAAGGTTTCAAATTACCAATCCCATCCAGAAAAGTTATATAACCAACTTCGCTATTTGCCAGAATATATCGTGAAAATCTTTGCTGATCTGTTTGAGCAAAGATCGTTGATGCAAAGATCAAAACCAGTATGATCATAATATTTCTTTTCATTTTCTCTTCTTCTCTATTTTCTTTAAAAGTCCCATTCTATATTCGATAATTTTTTTTGAAAAAGCATTTACAAAAGCAAACAGAATCCCAAGTCCTGAAAGAATATAAAAGATAAATATGATTTTCCCCGCATCTGTTTGTGGAGTGAAATCTCCATATCCAACTGTCGTGAGGGTCGTTACACAGAAATATAACGAATCTAACCAACGCCAATTTTCAACATAGTGAAAAAGAATTGTCCCAATTATTATCACAATAACTAACGAGATCAAAATAGGGAAATATTTTTTTGTGTCCAATTTATTCTCCTAAAGAATACTTTGCTGATTGATGAAAACCTTCGCAATGGTTTTCGTAGTCAACCATTGCGAAGATCAAGATCATTCTTAACGTTTGAACTCGAGTTTTCATTTTTTTCCAAAAAACAGATTTGTTTTATAAAGCAGAAGATACATAATTGTTACAGTTCCCAAGAAACTGGTGAACATATTTAAAGAAACCAAAGCACCTAAACTTCTATTTGGTGGGAATACAGAGAACAACAGAACTAAAAATCCGGCAATCACAACGGTAGCATTAAAGATAATTGCACGTCCTGAGTGATGCATTGTTCCTTGCATCGTTTTCTGTTTGTCTCCGGTATCTTTTGCATAAATTTTGTATCGCTCGATAAAGTGAACTGCATAATCTATCCCGATTCCAATTGCGATACTGGAGATGAGAGCTGTAGTTGTGCTGAGTGGAATGTTTAGGAGTCCCATCACACCAAACCCGATAATTGCCGTAATTACAATCGGAACCGAACCGATGAGACCTGCCCAGATATTTTTGAACATTAAGGTGAGCAGAATAATGATGATAAAAAGTGACATTATCAAACTTTTGATCTGTCCTTCTAAAATGAGATCTGTAAAGATGAGACCTTTGTATCCGGAACCTGCATAATTTATACTGATCCCAAGTTTTTCAAAATCTTTTTTATATTCTTCTACAACTGCAATGGCACTGTTTATTGCTTTAGAATTATCACTTTTCAGTTGTATGGTCATATTAGCAGTTTTAAAATCGTAATCCACGACTTTCCATAAGTTTTCAGGATCACCACTCATTTCATAAAGCAGGAGATATTGAGCATTTAAATCCTGTGAATCCGGAATCGTATCAAATTCCTCTTTATCAGCATGCATCACTTTATTCATACGTTTCAAATAATCTGCCAATGAGAATGAATTGCCTACAACAGCCAATCTAGTTTCTATATCATTCTGCAATTTATCAATTAATTTCAAAACTGCCGGAGATTTCATTACACCTTTTTCTTTCCCCTCAAAAATAACATTGAGATTACTGGTTCCTCCAAAATTTTCGTTGATGAATTTATCGGTTAGCACAATATCACTGTTTTTTTCAAATTTATCAAGGAAACTGGAATTGATCCAAACTTTAGTTATTCCAAAAAGTGAAACAGCCACAATTGCAATTGTAAGGAAAAGAGTAATGACTTTGTGTTTGATCACACCTTCCGCAAATTTATATGAAAAATGGTTCTTGGTTGTATCACTTTTAGATTTCGCCTTTTGTTTTCTTTTTGGAAAACCAAATATAAGGATAGCTGCCGGAATAAGAATAAGCGAAAACAACATTGCAGCCATCACGCCAAAAGCAGTGAAAATTCCAAAATATTTTATAGGGAACACTTCTGAGGTAAGAAGCGAAATAAATCCTACCGACGTTGTAACAGAAGTCATCACAACCGGTTTCCACATTCCCTTAAGCATATCTGCAACTGCTTCTTTTCGGGTTGCGTTAGGGTTCTTGCGCAAGAAAAGATCTAGATGACTGTAAAGATGAATTCCATCTGCCACTCCAATTGCGATCAGCATTACCGGAAGCATCGTAGAAACAGCATAGATGGGGATTTTTACAGCGGCCATAAGACCAAAAGCCCATATAACACTAAAGACAACTACAAGCATTGTGAAGATTGTATTTTTTACACTTTTCATCACGAGCAAAAGTACAAATATAATAACTAACATCACTATTGGAACCATTTTCTTCATATCTTTAGGACCCAAATAAGCCATAGATCCTTCGACAATTGGAATGCCGGCAACATAAAGTTTTTCCGGTCCTTCAAAAGAGTGTACAAGCTCCAATATCTGATGATAAAATTCCTGACTGAAAACATCATCACCAATTTCCGCAATGATCACAGTTACAGTTTCATTCTCTGAAACCAATCTGCCAAAGATCATTTCATTTGCTCTAACTTTTTCTGCTATTTCATTCAAACCTTCATCAGTTGTGGGAACTTTTTTGAAAAATGCTTTCACATCCATTCCATCTTCAGTTCCGATAATATTATCTGCAGTATAAAGCGAGGTGACATCACTCTTTTCGATCTCTTTCATTTTACCTAATTGCTTTGTTAGATCTTTAACTTTTTGCAATGTTCCAGTTTGGTAAATACCATCTCTATTTTCAATTGCAATGATAATTCCATCTTTGATGTTGAATATCTCCTCTGCTTGATCGCTATAGATAAAAGCTGGATGATCTTGGGGCATATATTTATCCAGATCAGTTTCCATTCTGCTGTTTTTCTTCATTACCATAAAAAATGCAATTGAGATAATCAACAAAACCAGCATTGTTATTTTGGGAAATCTCAATAACTTATTCAATAATTTTTCCATACTATTTTCTCCTTTTATTTTACATTCCGAAGCTCTCTTCAGATCTCCTCTTTTGAAGATTCGGAAGGTTACTACTGAACTAAAACTTTCCGAATCTTAAATTTAAATATCCCTGTGTGGGAAGCATCAGAAAGTAAGTAAATTTGTCTTTCTGAGGAAATCTTCTATGAATTTTCTAACGAAGAATCTCATTACCGAAAGAGATCCTTCCAGAGAACAATGTGCAAGATTTACCAGGAAGACAGAAACACTCTATTCTGTAACTTTTAGTTAACACTCACTAACTTTTAATTTAAACAAAAAAATTTATTTTACCACAATTATTTTTTTTATATCATCACTGAGCTGCTTACCTTCATTTTCTAAATTAAAGATCATACCCGACATACTCCACTGTGTAACTAATAATCTCATTGAACCGATGATCATTCTGATTAAACTTAGTGAATTTATATCTGTACGAATTTCATTATTTTTCTGACCAGATTGTATAACTGTTTCCAAAACCTTATGAGATCGATTCATCATATTATTCATTTTTAATATTAGATTTTCTTCATTTTGGAAATTCGCTTCAGAAAAAATTACCTTAGCAAAATCCTGATTCTGACTGATTATCTTTAAATGTTCAATAATAAAGCTTTCAATTTTATTTAAAGAGTTTATTGATCGATTAAGCTTTTCTAAAGCAGGCTGCATTTTAATTTGGAAATATGTAATTACGGCTTTTAAGATTTCTAATTTACTACTAAAATGTCTATAGAGTGCAGGTTCAGAAATCCCGATCTCAGATGCAATGTTTTTAATAGTTAAATTCTGAATACCTCTTTGAGCGATAATCTTAATCGCTGTTTCTACTATTTGCTGCTGCCTTTCGCTAAACATTTTTGCTTTCTCCTTAGTATTCACTGGTTAGTGAATACTAACTAAGATAATTAATAGCCTTTTAATGTCAAATTGTTTTTTATTTGTTGTTGAGATTTGGTCATTATACTTATCATTCCAGGTAATTTTAATTATTTAAAGTTATTGATATACTAATTTATTGAATCCTTTTAATTTTATAATTTTAGTCCTCTGATATTTCCTCTTATAGCAATATCAAGTGCAGGACGTATCATTTTGATGCGTCCGAAAT
>JAGGWC010000170.1 GCA_021157645.1 Candidatus Cloacimonadota bacterium
ATATTTAACGTAAGGATATATAAAAAGTTGCATCTCTACAAACATATTATAACAACCCTAATATTAAATAAAAACTATTAATCTAATTATCAATGATATATCATATAATTTAGCGGAAATAAATATGTAAATATCGCAAAAAGGTTTATCAAGATTCTATTTTTATAAGATCAGGATGATTGATAATTAATTCAATTTTTCTGATGATCGTGGCAATCTGACTCATTTGTTCTGCAATATTTCTAAAAAACATACTAACATCTCTGTCTTTCCAGCTATCAGATATCACTCTGGCTCCTAAACTAATTCTTAAAATGGCGCTTTGTTTATTCAATTGATGCCTAACACTTACTGCCTGACCGATATGACATTTTTGAGTAGCCAATCGTACTGTTTCAATAGAAGCATCCTTAAAGCTATCAGAAATATTAGAATTTAACATCAAATAAAGCTTTTTAACATCATCAATATCTAATACTTTATCCTCTTTTTTAATAAAAAACGGAAATATGGTACGGATAGTTCTCAAACCAAATTCATCAGAATTATACGTAAGAGATGAAGAATGCTCTTCAAATAATTGCTCTAAAATTGGAGATTCCAATATAGATTCTTCCACAAAATTGCAAAACATTTCTACACCTAGATTCCTGTAAAGAATTGGGGTTTCAAAATATCTTTTCATTTCAACAATTGCCGCATTCCATCGCATATAGGTTCCATAATTAAACCCATTGGATAATTGTTTAGAACATGCCCATTCAGCAGGCCAGTCATAACGGTTATAATATTCCGTTAATCCTTTGGGCAAAATCGCATTTACAGATTCAATCGCATTTCCCACACTTTTTGGTACAATCAAAGCTCCGGAATAAGGAGGTCCAGTAAAATACTTACTACCAGTTATCATTAATATATAACCCTTATTAAGGTAGTTATTGATGTCTTTTACATCTAATCTCAATTGTGCCCCATCCACAATAATTTGCATGGATAAGTTTTCAATTGTATTGATTTTTTCTATCAATTCGTCACTGGGTGATTGATAACCCAATTTTGATTGATCCATTGCATGTAAAACTATATATCTTCCTGTTTTATTGGCTTTAAAAACTGCATCAAATACTTCCTGATCAATTTGTGATGATGATTTTAAGGAACCATTTTCATCTCTAAAAGTAATTTCTGCAACTTCAACATTTCGAAACCCATCAATTTCATCTCCTTTGGTAATCGGAATTCCTAATGCTGTTGTTTTCTCAAAATGTAATCCCTTTAAAGCGGCTGGTACACCACTCCCTGTTTCTTCAGAACCTACCAAAACATGGGTTATTTCTTTAGAAGAAATAATTTGTGCCATGGCTGCTATTTGAAGAGAAGAATCTGTTCCTGACGGAGAGAAAATTATTTGACAATTATTATTTATACTTAAAGCACTGCGAAGGTTAGATTTTAATAACTCAGAATATTCATGCGTTGCTTTCTCAATAGTATTGGATAAACTTCTGTTGATAAGGATAGTTCGTGCCTTTTCTGCTTTGTCAAAAGCATAATTGGAAACACTGGTTGCTGTGGATGATGCAAATGTAAATGCTGCCGGTCTGGGGAACGGTCTGCACCCATATTTATTCAACAAATCATTTTCATCTATATTCAATCTCAGGTCACCGCCAGACATTAACAGGTCTTCCGTAGGTCTTGCCAGATATTCCACAACAGATACCCATGAATCTTTTAGTTGTAAATCTTTTGAAGTCAATCCATGAAAGGATTGAAGTTTATTCAATAGCTTTGTTTTTGTTTGTAAAATAGAAATATCGTCTGATAAACCACCTTTAATAGCATTTGTCAATACAAAACTACTGTCCTCTATTTTTACCTTATCTTTTTTAGGAAGCAGATTAAAAAATATCAACGAAACTCTCAATGCAGCCAAATCACATAGTGCAGTGGTAGAACTATCTTTATTAGATGCTTTATACCATATTTGCCACTCAATAGCATATCGTATATAGATCAATGCAACGACAGGTTTTTCTAAATAATCAGAACCAATGATAATAGATTTCCCCGGAACAATCTTAAAAATATCTGATTGTTCACTGTTCGTGATAATATCTACCCCATTGATCTTAGGAATGGTCCCAAATCTTGTAAGGATTCGGATTAGATAATTGACATTCTCTTTTTTAAATAAATTATCTCTTTTATATTGGTTTTCAACTAAAATATTATTTGTCATTGGTATATGTTTATGTTAAACTTAGATAAGGTTGTAATAAGAGAGGTGCGATTGTCATTCCGACCGTAGAGGAGGAATCTCTTTTATTGAAATACAATTCAAGAGATCATTCGACTACGCTCAAGATGACATAGACGGACTTTTATTACAGGTCTCTAAATTAATTATTTTTTATTTGATTCTGCATATTTTTGTACTTCATCTAAAACTCTCAATAAATTCAATCCCCATAATTTGGCAATCTCATTTTTTGTATATCCTCTTTTAACAAGTTCTAGGGTGATATTAAAAGTTTCTGATGCATCATTCCAACCTTTTATACCTCCTCCGCCATCAAAATCAGAACTAATACCAACATGGTCTATTCCAATTAATTTCACCATATAATCAATATGATCTATAAAATCTGCCACATCAACAGGAGGAGATTTTTTTGCAGCTTCTATAAGTAAAGAGTTAGCTTCTTTTTTAATCTGATCTAGTTTTTTATTGTATGTATCTAATTCGGTATCATTTAGTTTTTGCCTCTCCGTCCAGCCTAAAATCTGAAAATTATTCTTACTTGCCACATCATTTAAAACTTTATTCTGAGCTCCTTTATGGGCATTATTCTTAACCATATTAACATAGCCGGCAAAGGCAACAGCTTGAACAACTCCACCATTTTTTTTCAATAATAAAAGCTGCTCATCATCAAGATCCCGACTGTGATTACACAGGGCTCTTGCTGAAGAATGTGATGCAATCAGTGGAGTTTTACTTAACTCGATCATATCTAAAAATGCTTGTTTTGACGGATGGGATATATCGATCATCATTCCAAGTCTGTTCATTTCTTTGATGGCTTGCTTGCCAATATCACTTAATCCATTATGCAACCAAACATTTTCTTTTTCTCCTGTATTTGAATCACTTAACTGGCTATGACCCTGATGAGCCAAAGACATGTATCTGGCACCAAGATTGTAAAATTCTTCTATCTTTTTAAGATCTGTTCCAATTGGATAACCATTCTCAACACCAATCATGGCAACTTTTTTACTGGAAGCATGAATCCTTTTTACATCTGCTGACGTGAGAGCCAATTCAATTTCATCTGGTGCATAAACTTCGCATAATTTATGGATGGCCTTAAAACTTCTAATTGCTTTATCATATGCTTTTTTATATCCTAATTCATTCAATTCACCCTGATGTGAATAAACTACAAACCAGCTTACATCCAAACCTCCTTTTTTCATTTTTGGAATATTGACTTGTGTATTTAGATCTTGGGTGTAATTTTTGTTTTTTGTAAAATTTTTAATATTGATATCATCGTGGGTATCAATAGTTATTACACTATCGTGGATCTTTTTTGCTTTGGCAATCAATTCAGGATCAACATTATTTCCTTGTGAGAAAATCACATTTGAAATTAAAAATAACAAAAAAATCAGAGCGTATTTT
>JAGGWC010000104.1 GCA_021157645.1 Candidatus Cloacimonadota bacterium
CTATAATATAATCTGTGAATTCTGCTATTTCAGCCGCGACTTCCACAGTCTGCATGTTACATGCATCAAAAATAAGAATTTCCAAATGTTCGTTAATATTTTTGATCCCGTTCCGAAGCTCTCCATCGGCAATACCAATATCGTTGCCCGCTTCAATGTCAGGACAAAAATACTCATACCAACCATTTCCATGCGACCAGATAACAAGTGCTTGTTTTTCGGATGGATATTTATTAAATCCCCAGTTAGCAAATGCTGTCAGTTCATTTTCATCACCACTATCGATCTCTCCCAAATAAGAAATCTGCTCTTGTAATCCGGGATAAATATGATACCTGTATGCTGCTGGTGAAGAATTAGTTTCACTGTAATCAACTTGCACAATAACATTAATATTATCAGAAAACTCTGCCTGCATCATATCTTCAATGTCATCCAAAGCTTCAAAATTTAATCCGTTATCTGCTGCCATATAGATCAGGATGGTCCAGTTACTTTCATCTATTTTGCTGCAACTTATAAGAGTGAATATAACAAATGATAACAGAATAATTTTTTTTATCATAATTCAATTGAGGTGTTATTTATATTCCTTTGCAGCTTCGATACCTTTTAGAACCCGGACACCACCTTGGGTGAGAGCTTCCATCTCTTTTTCACCAGGGATCACGAAAGTTTTTGCAATAAAGGAAGTTCTCTCCTTTAATACCTCCACTACATAGTCGTTATAAACCAGTCCACCTGTTAAAAAGATACCATTAACCTTACCTTTCAACACAGTTGCACAGGCGCCGATCTCTTTGGAAATCTGATAAAGCATGGCATCGAAAACAAGTTTCGCTTTCTTATCTCCTTTCTTTATCATTTTAATTACATCACCACCATGATCAGTGCCCAAATAAGCGATAAGACCACCGGTTTTGGTAAACATATTAACCAGCTCTTTGTGAGAATATTTGCCACTAAAAGCTAGTCCAAGCAGATCACCAATAGGTAGAGCTCCAGCACGTTGAGGCGAGAAAGGTCCCATGCCCAGTACTGCATTGTTTACATCGATTATTTTCCCTTTTCTGATGGCAGCCACGCTGATACCACCGCCCATATGAACCCCAATCAGATTTACATTTGAAAATTCTCTATTCATCTTAGCTGCAACGCTAATCCCACAATACCGGAGATTAAGAGCATGCAACAAGGATTTCCTCTCGATTTCAGGACAGCCGGAAATGCGGGCAATATCATCAAACTCATCAACAGTAACAGGATCAACAATAAAAGAAGGAATCCCAGCTTCGTCGGCAATAGATTTTGCAATAAATGCACCTAGATTAGATGCATGGATACGCCCCCATAAACTCGGATCTTTTAAATCGTTTAGCATTTTATCATTTATCAGGTACGTACCACTGGAAATTGATCTTACCAGACCACCTCTTCCTACAACAACTTCAATTGATGATAGATCAATTTCATGTTTTGTAAGAGCATTAAGTACCAGTTCTTTCCTGAATCCATATTGTTCAATTATGCCTTTAAATTTTGCAATTTTCTTTGCATCATGACGTAGTGTTTCTATAAATACAGGCTCTGTGTCGTCAAAAAGAGCTATCTTAGTAGAAGTTGATCCCGGATTAACAGCTAAAACACGATATTTCATAACTATACTCCAGTTTATTATTATTTTTGTCATTTTGCAAAATTGAACTATCCAGTCAAATATTTTCTATACGTGATTCTCTGATCTTGTTTGAGATTAAACCAATATTTATCATCCCTCTTGCAAATATTGATCTTACCTGTTTTACTAGTGAAATATCTAATAATAAAAATGACAACAGGTATCTTTTTTAACAGTAATGTACGCTTCACAAATTATTTGACACAATAAGTTAGCGAAAAATTAATGACAAATGGAGTTGAAGAATGAATATTATCAATAATAAAACAGGATGGATCGAAGTGATCTGCGGGAGTATGTTCAGTGGCAAAACAGAAGAACTTATCCGCCGTGTTCACCGTGCTGAATATGCAAGGCGCAAGATACAAGTGTTTAAACCTGAGATCGATAACCGTTATGAGAAAAATCACATTGTTTCACACAGCAAAATGAAAACTCCTTCCCAGATCGTTAAAAATGCGCAGGAAATTCATGACTTGGTCAAATACGATACTGAGATAATTGCTATTGATGAAGCACAATTCTTTGATGATGATATTGTGGCTGTTTGTGATAAACTAGCTAATAATGGTAAACGTGTAATTGTTGCTGGACTCGATCAGGATTATACGGGAAAACCGTTTGGTCCTATGCCTTTTCTTTTAGCAATTGCCGAATATGTTTCTAAACTAAATGCGATCTGCGTAAAGTGCGGAAATCCAGCCAGCAGAACTCAACGCCTTACCAAAAGCAAGGAAACTGTAGTTGTAGGAGCTACTGACATCTACGAAGCACGCTGCAGAAATTGTCACGAGGTTTTATCATGAATTCACTAAGATTACTTTTGGCACAAGCTATAGAAATCTATATAATTATAATAATCATCAGAGCTGTTCTATCCTGGTTTAGGATAAGTCCTGTCGGACAGTTCTTTAAGATATACATCTTTATTATTCAAATAACCGAACCTGTAATGCGACCCGTAAGGGAATTTCTGCTTAAAATATTTCCAACTTCTCCAATTGATTTTTCACCTATAATTGTTATAGTTGTACTAAACATGGTAAAGAATATTTTATTTGGAATTTGATGGGAGAAATATGTTAGATAATATTAAAAAAGCAACCGAATTTATTGCAGGAAAAATGGAATTTATTCCTGAGATCGGGATAATTCTTGGGACTGGACTCAACTCGATCGGTGATTTGCTGGAAGATCCTGTTATAATTTCCTACCAAGACATACCTGAGTGGAAGGCTTCTACTGCCCCCTCACATCAAGGTCGTCTACTTGCTGGGAAACTTGGCGATAAAAATATTGTGATCCTTCAGGGAAGACTTCACTATTATGAAGGATATTCAATGCAGGATGTCACCTTTCCGATTAGAGTATTAAAGGCGCTCGGCATAGAAAAACTGATCGTAACAAATGCTGCTGGAAGTCTGAATGAAAAAATGGTTCCCGGAAATCTGGTAATGATCAATGATCATATTAACTGGATGGGAACTAACCCGTTGATCGGTGAGAATTTCGATGAACTGGGCGTTAGATTTCCCAGTATGCACGAACCCTATAATAAAGAATTTATAAAAATAGCTCACGGAATTGCAAAAGAAAATGATTTTTCTTTACAGGATGGAACATACTTAGCACTTTCCGGTCCGAGTTTAGAAACACGAGCAGAATGTAAGATGCTGGCAAAAATGGGAGCTGATCTGGTTGGAATGTCAACTGTTCCTGAGGTTATTGTGGCAATACATTCAGATATAAAAGTTATTGGAATATCTGTTGTAACCAATTTGAGCAACATCTTTCATTCTAAAGCTCATACGCAGGAAGAGATCCGAAAAAATGCTTTGAAGGCTAAGCATGATCTTGAAATATTAATATTAGAATTATTTAAGAAAATATAGAAGAGGAAGTAATTATGACAACAATGCCATTACCAGAAAAAAGACTGGAAAAATATAAAGAGATTCTTCTAAAAGAAAAAGAAGAGATCCAAAAAGTCATTAACAATATAAATGATATTCAAAAACGCGGAGCGAAAGATGGCAATGGCGACCTCTCTGCATATTCACAGCACCAAGCAGACCTTGGTTCCGATACTGATGAATCTGAACGCCGGGTTTATCTTCTAGAAAAAGAACTGAAGAACATTAAATTGATCAACGCTGCACTGAAGAGAATATATGATAAGTCATACGGTATTTGCGAGATTTGTGGCAATTTAATTCCCGCTAACCGATTAAAAATTATTCCATACGCTAAATATTGTATAAAATGTAAAGAAGAAGAAGAACTGCGCAAAAAAAGAAGAAAATAGTGGCAATATTAGTGAAAAAATTAGTGAAGCTACTGCCCTTTTATTGGGTATCACTGATCGTAATTATAATTGACCAAATATCAAAATATGTGGTAAGAAACTCAATTGAAATAGGACATACAATTAAGTTAACACCAAACCTAATCTGGCTCAGAGTTGTTCAAAATACTGGAGCAGCTTTCAGTTTTTCTTTTGGAAATCCACTGCTTAATAGAATTCTTTTCATTATTATTTCGATAATTGCAATTTTTTTTATTGTTTATTTAAGTATTAAAAGTAAGAATAGAATAGAGATATTTTCCTTTGCACTTATTCTTGGTGGCGCTTTGGGAAATTTGATTGATAGAATTATTATGGGAAGCGTCACAGATTTTATCTGGTGTGATTTCCCGGATATTATCATGACCAGATGGCCTATATTTAATATTGCAGATAGTTCAATAGTAATTGCCATTGTCTTGATGATAGCTTCCATTTTATTTCATAAAGATAAATATGAGGAGAAAGAATGAAGAATACGATTATTATTATAATATTCTTAGCTTCCGGCTTATTATGGGCACAGATTATTACCCCGATTGCCAATATCCAGGACAGCGTAAGTGTATATAATGGACAAAATGTTAACATAGAAGGTGTGATCACAATTGGAGCTGGGGTATCTAATGATAATTTACTTAATGTTTTTATTCAGGATAGTTCAGGGAAAGGGATAATGCTTTTTGATTACGATATCTCCTCTGCCTATGAAGCCGATCTGGTACGTGGGAATTTTTTACAAGTATCGGGTGAGGTTGATGAGTATAATGGCGTAACCGAGATCAAGGATTTCTCCTATACAGTTATCAGTTCAGGCAACTCTGATCCCGTTGCCACTATCCTCGATCTGGGAATCAATAATGACATTTTTGAAGGAACTCTGGTGCAGGCAACTGGAACTATTTATGAGATGTATTATGCTGGCGGTGGAACTAACTTAAATATCGAAGATGAAGATGGAAATCAGGTTACTGTACGGGTATGGGATTCAACAGATATCAATCTGGATGGATATACAGAGGGATATATTCTGGAAGCATGTGGTGCAGGCGGTATATATAATGGTGATTTCCAGATACTTACCGGATATCAGGACCATCTCAGTGAAGGTGAATTCCTTAACTATCCTTATGGGGATATCAGCGAGATAATTGCTGGACAGCCTGTCAATATCACATTTTCCCGACCATTGGAATTTGATAATGTGATTTTGCACTGGAAAACGAACAGCGATATAAATTTTAATTTATTAGAAATGATACCTACTGAAAATAATGAGAATATTTATGAGACAGACATTCCGGCTCAAGGTGAAGGAACGATCGTAAATTTTTATATTGTTGCTGCCGATACTACTGGCACTGAATTCATCTTCCCAGAAGAGTATCCGGATGTTCCAGCTTATTTCTATAATTATAAAGCAATCTCTCACTGTGCTGTCTTAAACATTCCAGCGAGAGCTTTCGATCCTTATAGCGGTGAAAGTTTTCCTATTGAATTTGCTTCTAAGAATGGCGATAAAGCTATCTTAAGGATCTATAATGCTGAAGGAAAACTGATGCGTACTTTGGTAAATACGATCATTTCCAATTCAACAGGAATCATCATGTATGATTGGAATGGTAAGGACAGAGAGAACAACCTGTTGCCACTGGGATTGTATATCTGCTTCTTGGAAGTGATAGATACAGCCAATGGTAATAAAAAAACAGCGAAGGCTCCGATCGTTATCGGTGCACCGCTAAAATAAAGGGAGAGGAAAGTTATGAAAAAAATTATAACTGCATTATGTTTGGTGTTTATAGCTGTTAATTTAGCAGCATTTTTCGATGATTACGAACCTTCCCCACGAGCCAGAGCAATGGGTGGTGCTTTCTATTCAATTAGTAATGATGCCAATGCTGTCTTCTACAATCCAGCAGGATTGAAAAGTGCGGAAAATAGTATCATTATCGGATATTCGAGTTTGTTCGGTAATGATTTTCAGATACTCAATACAGTTGCTTTTTCTATGCAGCTGCCCCGCAAATTCGGTACCTTAGGAATTGGCTTGCAATCGATGGATGTTGATTTCCAGGATGTGAATCTATTGAGCGAGAAAATTTATGCATTATCACACTCATTTAATATCCTCAACGATATACATTCGAATCTGGATATCGGCTATAC
>JAGGWC010000109.1 GCA_021157645.1 Candidatus Cloacimonadota bacterium
ACTTATGATCTTCCTGAAACTGATTTGATTCATTTTCTTTTATTCTGGGCTTCTGCTTATAGTTTTGATAGATTTAAATTTGTATTTGAGCAAGTAATAACTACTTACAAATCTAAAAGAATGATAAATCCTTTGGAATGGGAATTAATGTTACCTGAGATAATTTTGAGGTTTGATTCCCGAAGAAGAAAATTCGATAAAAAAGAAATACATCCTGACATTTCAAAAAACAGAGAAATGTTAAAAAATATTATTTAAAATATATTTATTAGCCTGTAAATATGTATGTTGTTGTTTCGCCCGCATTCAATTCAATTAATTCCTCTTGATACTCATTTTCAAAAGTATCCGTTATCTTAATGAAATCATAATCAGGTGTAATTGAAAATACTTGCCCTAATGTTTCAGAGTACAAAATCTCTTCAATTACATTCTCACTCCACTCCTCATCACCATCTTTCCTTAATTGAATAATGCCAATAGGATAAATTGATACATTGTTTATTTGTAATCCAGCACGATCAAATTCTACATGATATGATTTATCCTTGTTAGGTTTCATTTCTATTGTAAAATTTTTTGGTTCTAAATAAATCTGACGTTCGATAATTATTGGAACATTTATGGTCTCACCGAATAATATAAATGAATTTAAATAAAATATTTCAACTGCAGGTGGATCATTAGATAAAAGATGATGAATAGTACCATTAAAAATAACCTTAACCGAGTGACCTGTATCATTATATATCGTTAGTTCAGATTGTTTTGCACAAGCTCCTAAAAGAAATAGAACAGTCAAAAACACGATTATCTTTCTCAATGCCAATCTCCTAAATTAAATTTATATCTAACAGAGTTGTGATGATAATTGTGTAAAGAAAAAAGTTATCTTGACATCAGATAATCTAATTTATTTTTTTTAATTATATTAAATTATTTTATAAAATTCTGCAAAATAGAGTGTTTTTGTCATCCTGTCAGACAAGATAAAGCTGGCAAAAGTTGGACAAATAATGAACGTTCTCCTTTGGAAGGATCTTCGCTTATAATGAGATTCTTCGTTAGAAATTACTTCGAAGATTTTCTTAGAAAGACAACATTGTTTGATTTTGTTTAATCCTTGGTTGTCTTTTTTTTAATGGAGAAGATATAATGAGAATTTACGTTGGAAAATTATCAAAAAATATAAAAAAAGAAAAATTGGAAATCCTATTTTCTGAATACGGAGAAGTAAAAAAAGTTATTATTTTTTTTGAAAAAAATAATAATAATTGGGAAGCATTTGCATTTATTGATATGCCAAATGAAAAGGAAGCATACGCTGCTATAGACAAACTAGATAATAAAGTATTTTATGATAATAAACTAAGTGTACATCAGGCACGTTATTTAGATTATGATGAATTTAGAAAAAGTGAAAATAAAGGAAGACGATATTCTGACTTTACCAATACTAAGAAATGAGTTAATATTAAAATATATTTGAAAAAAAGGCACCAAAATGTGCCTTTTTTATGATTTCATTTTTCAATTATTTATATTGTTTGGTAAATTCTTTTCCAGCTTTTATAGCTTTCAAATTTGCATCTACAATTTTTTCACCTTTTCTTCCGAATATGATTTTAATCCCTTCTTCCAGTTTTTCATAAGAGAGATCAAGGAATGTTGATGCAGCACCCAATACAACCATGTTCATTGAACGTGGAGAACCAATGTCTTTAGCAATTTCATCGGCGTCTAAAGCAATATGATTTGGAAATGATTTTATAGTTTTCATCAATTCACCATAATCAGGATAATCAGGAATATTAACAAATGCTTTTGTATTAGTTATTAACCAGCCATTTTCAGATAAATATGGTATATAACGCAAAGATTCCATCGGCTCTACACTTATTATCAAATCTGCTCCTCCGTTTGGTATCAGATCGGAATGAATTGGTTTATCCGAAATTCTAAGATGAGATTGAACATCTCCTCCTCTTTGGCTCATGCCGTGGACTTCGGCTTGTTTTAAATGTAACCCACTTTCAATAGCTGCGGTACCAATAATTGCAGCAATAGAAAGAATTCCCTGACCACCAACACCTGCAAGAATTATATCTTTTTTCATCTTTAGCTCCTTTTTAAAATCTGCCACAAAGACACAAAGAAAAATAGTAACTCTTCTCTGTACTCTCTGTGTAACTGTGTTTAATATTTAATTCTTTCATTTACAATCCTTGATAATTAAAAAATATTAAGAATTTATGTTGTTCGTTTTGTTCGCTATTTCAATTTATTTTTTTCTCTTTGCAAAAACATGAATACAGGGTCTTCGAGGAATTACAACAGAAACACCAGTATAAGCTATTTCTTCCTTGAATACTTTTACATTTTCTTCATGATATCTAGAAAGTGGATTAATGATCCTTATATGTTCTTTTTCAACTCCAACGCCTTCGCAAATCTGCTCTATTTTACCGTTTACTTGAGAATCCTGCATACCTGTCATTGCGGTAATATCATTATCTAAAATAACAATTACAATATTAGATTTCTGAATTACAGCATCCAGAAGACCGGTTATGCCAGAGTGACCAAAAGTGGAATCTCCAATTGTAGCAATTGCTGGGAAAAATCCAGCATCAGAAGCACCAATAGCCATTGAAATTGAAGCACCCATATCAACACAAGTATCAATAGCATTATGAGGTGACAAATAACCTAATGTATAACATCCAATATCAGAAAACACATGTCCCTTACCGTATTCTTTCATTGCTTCGGTTAATGCTTTATAAGAATCAGTGTGTGGACATCCAACACAAAGTGCAGGAGGTCTTCCAGAAACTAATTCAGGAATATCCTTACTAGAAAGTTTTGGAAGCCCAAGGGTTTTTCTAACTTTCATAGGATTGAGTTCGCCATCTCTATCTAATGTTCCGTCCAATCGTCCGTGAATTTTTAGATTTCCTAAAAATCCTTTTAGCATTTCTTCTACAAGTGGCATTCCTTCTTCCAGAACAAGAATTTCATCACATTCATTGAAGATATTTTGTATTTGTTTTTTTGGAAGCGGATATTGACCTATTTTTAGTATTGGATAATTACATTCATCATAATTTTCCATTAAATAATTATATGCCAAACCACATGCAATAATACCCATACTTTTGTCGGTGCCTTCAATATATTTATTAAATGGTGAATTTTCAGATTCCATTTCCAGATCTTTTTGTACAGCAATCAAATGCTTATATTTCTTTCTAGCAAATGCAGGCAGTAACATAAATTGATCTTTAATTTCTGGCAAATGCATTTTATTTTCTTCTAAAATACTGTTCCTTAACACACCTGCCCTGGAATGAGAAAGTCTGGTTGTTAATCTCATCATAACAGGAAGATGATATTTTTCGGAAATTTCATATGCAAGTCTGGGCATATCATATGCCTCTTGCTGATCTGATGGTTCAAAGGCTGGCATTAAAGCAAATTTTGCATAAAACCTTGAGTCTTGCTCATTTTGGGATGAATGCATTGAAGGATCATCTGCAACAGCAACAATAATTCCACCGTTTGCACCAGTCAAAGCTGAATTCATATAAGCATCAGCTGCAACATTTAGTCCCACATGCTTCATGGTAATTATTGTTCTTTTACCAACATATGACATTCCAAGTGCAGATTCTAATGCTGTTTTTTCGTTTGTAGACCAAGTTCTATGAACGTCTCTTTCTTTAGCTTCCGGATTCCTTTGTATATATTCGATTATCTCCGTAGAAGGAGTTCCAGGATAACCGTAAGCACCAGACAATCCTGCATCCAGAGCACCTTGTCCAATAGCTTCATTACCTAAAAGTAGTAACTTCTTCATAATTAGCTCCTTATCTGTTTTTTAATTAAATTTCTTTGTCACAAAACTAAGTGTGCAAATTCTTACAAGCTTTTTATTTGACACTTTAATTTCCTAATTAAAACTTGAAAAGCTAAAGTTAAAATTAAATATTTATTCATTAAGGATGCAAAAATGAATTTGAATGGTTTTATCGAAAGATTTGAAAGATACTCTGAAAAACATAAACTTTTTAAAAGTGGTGAGAAAATACTTGTGGGTTTTTCCGGTGGTGCAGATTCTACAGCACTTCTATTAGCTCTTTGGCATTTGAAATCTAAGTATGGATATTCAATTCTTGCTGCACATGTAAATTATAACCTACGCGGAGACGATTCTCAATTTGATGAACAGTTTGTGAGAAAATTTTGTTTTGATCGTAATATTTCTCTTGTTGTTAAAACTATAGATATAAAATCAAGTTCTAATTTAGAAAACCATGCGAGAGAGATCAGATTTGATTATTTTAATGATCTCCGCAAACTATATAAAATTCAAAAGATCGTATTAGGTCACAATCGCGAAGATCAAGCAGAAACTCTTTTGTTCCGCTTGTTCAGAGGATCTGGTTATACTGGCATAAAAGGAATATCATCAATTACTGAAGATATTGTTCATCCATTACTTAGTTTTTGCAGGGAAGATATAGTTTCTTATTTGGAATCTGAAAATATTAAGTGGCGTGAGGATCTTTCCAATAAAAATAATACATATTCAAGAAATAAGATTCGTAACCAGATGATACCTTGGATAAAAGAACATTTGAATCCCAATATTGTAACTAAATTATATGAAACTGCTGAGATATTCTCTGAAACTGATGATATTTTAGAATCACTTGCTACCAGAAGATTTTTAAAAGCTCTAATAAAACACTCAAAAGATGAATGTAGATTGTCATCAAGGATCATTAGAAAAACAAAATCAGTATTACGTTATTATGTTTATAGAAAAGCATATTCAAGAATTAATGGAGACTCGAAAGATTTTTATCATAACAATTTTATTGAGATTGAGAACTTATTAACCTCAGAAGGTTCTAAACAAATTTTTCTTCCAAATAATGTTTTTGTTTTTAAAGAATATGATGAGCTTATCTTTACAAGCATGGATTTTTCGATATCTGAAAACCTTCAAAATGAAAAGGAAATTAAATCACTTCGCAGCAGGTTTACTTTTGAAGATTATAGAATTATCATGAAAAAACTAAAAAAAATGCCTACCAAACGCAACTTATTTGAAGATAAAAATGTTGCATATTTAGATTTTGATAAAACAAATTTTCCGATAATTATTAGACATAGGAAACAAGGCGATAGATTCTATCCTCTTGGTATGCAACACAGTAAAAAATTAAAGGATTTTTTGATTGACGAAAAAGTCCCTAAATTCGACAGAGATAAGGTGTTAATTTTCTGTGATCAAGAGAAAATAATATGGCTTGCAGGACATAGAATAGATAACAGAGTTGTTACAACTAATACAACGAGGGATATTCTGCAGATCAAAATAGAAAGAATGGCTACAAAGAAAATGAGAGCAGCAGAAAGAATAGGAAAAGATAGGAGGAGTAAGAAATTTACTTACTAACATAAATATGAGAAATGATATTGAAAAAATATTAAAAACTGAGACAGAAATACAAGAGAAAATTAAGCAACTTGGTAGGCAAATATCAAAGGATTATGAAGGGAAAAATCCAATTATGATTTGTATATTAAAGGGTGGAATTGTCTTTCTTTCTGATCTTGTGAGATCTATTTCTATTAAAGTAGAACTTGATTTTATGTCACTTTCCAGTTATGGAGACAGCACACAATCATCTGGAGTTGTAAGAATTAAGAAAGATATTGATGCAGATATTTCAAATCGTGATGTGATTATTGTTGAGGATATCGTAGATAGTGGTTTGACTTTAAAATATATTAATGATTATTTTAAACAGCATAATCCTGCTTCCGTAAAAATATGCACTTTACTTGATAAACCCAAGGCTCATAAAATAGAGATCAATATCGACTATGTGGGTTTTGAAGTTGGGAATGAATTCGTCGTTGGATATGGGTTAGATTATGCCCAGAGATACAGAAACCTTCCATATATAGGAATTCTCAAAAAGGAGATTTATTTATAATGCAACAAAAACAAAATAATAATAAGAAAAAAAGTAAAAATCAATTTCCAAAAATGAAAAGATCACAAACTATAACTTTTTGGGTCGTATTAGTACTTTTGGTAGTCATTATGTTCCAAATGAGCAAGATGAGCAACAATAAGGTTATGGAAATCACATATACTGATTTTCTTGAGATGGTTAAACGCGGTGAAGTACAAAAAGTTGGTTTTGATGAAAAAAATGTAACGATAGTCAGCATGGCTGGAGAGAAATTATCTACCTATTTGCCTTTCAGAGATCCTGATCTGGTGAAACAACTTACCAACGCAGGAATTCAAGTATATTCACATAAACCAAACAAATTAATAGGAATGTTGCTTTCATGGTTTCCATTTTTGATCTTTATCGGTATCTGGATTTTCCTTATGCGCGGAATGAGAGGTGGAGCAAGCCAGGCTTTCAGTTTTGGGAAAAGTAAAGCTAAACTCAATGTTGATGGAAAAACTAAAGTAACATTTGAGGATGTCGCTGGAGTTGATGAAGCGAAAGAGGAATTGGAAGAGATTGTTGAATTTCTAAAAGATCCAAAGAGATTCCAAAGACTCGGTGGTAGAATCCCAAGAGGAGTTCTACTTCTTGGAAGACCTGGAACTGGTAAAACTTTACTGGCAAAAGCAGTAGCAGGAGAAGCTAAAGTTCCATTTTATAGTATAAGTGGTTCCGATTTTGTGGAAATGTTTGTTGGTGTTGGTGCATCCCGTGTTCGTGATATGTTTGCAACTGCCAAGAAAACTGCACCATGTATTGCTTTTATTGACGAAATAGATGCCGTTGGAAGACATCGTGGTTCCGGGCTTGGTGGTGGTCATGATGAAAGAGAACAAACATTAAATCAATTATTAGTTGAAATGGATGGATTTGATCCTAATGATTCTGTCATTATCATTGCTGCGACAAATAGACCTGATGTTCTCGATCCGGCATTACTCCGTCCCGGACGTTTTGACAGACAAATAGTTGTAGATTTACCGGATATTAGAGGTAGAGAAGCAATTCTAAAAGTTCATACAAGAAAATTACCTATATCTAAAGGTGTCTTGTTAAATATAATTGCTCGGGTCACTCCGGGATTCAGCGGTGCAGATCTTGCGAACTTGGTTAATGAAGCAGCTCTATTGGCTGCCAGAAATGGTAAGAAAAAAATCGAGATGAACGACTTTGAAGAAGCAAAAGATAAGGTAACATTAGGTAAAGCAAGAAAAAGCAAAGTTATTACCGAAGAAGATAAAAAAATAACTGCAATTCACGAAATAGGTCATGTTCTTTGTTCAATGTTCTTGGATAAGGTCGAACCAATACACAAAGTAACCATTATTCCAAGAGGATTTACAGGAGGGGCTACTCATTTTCTGCAAACAGATAAATCTTATTATTCCAAAAGTTACATGGAGCAATCATTAATAGGATTACTTGGAGGTCGTTCGGCTGAAGAGGTCATATTCAATGATGTCTCAACAGGTGCTTCCAATGATATTGAGCGCGTTACGGAGATAGCAAAACAAATGGTTTGTAATTGGGGAATGAGTGAAAAACTAGGTCCTATTACATTAGCAAAAAAACAAACTCAGATCTTTCTTGGCAGAGATATTTCGCAACATGATCAGATAAGTGAAGAAACTGCTAAACTCATCGATAGTGAAATTAAACGCCTTATTACTAATGCTCATAAAAAAAGTTTAGAAATACTTACTGACAAACGTGAATTATTAGAAGCTCTAGCAGATGAATTATTACTTAAAGAAACACTCGATGCAGGGGAAATATTTGAATTAAGTCTGCCGTTTATAAGTGGATCAGATAAAGAAATTGTAGAAAAACAGTTTCTGAAGATCAAGGAAATAAACGATGAAATTAAAAAAGCTGAAAAACAGGCGAAAAAAGAAGAAGCAAAGAAAAAAGCAAAAGAGAAAAGAAAGTTAAAAGCTGAATCTATTGATAAAGAAAAGAAGACTGATGAGAAAGATAATTCTAAGAAATAAATAGCAGAGGATATGCTAATGGAAGATATGCACGGCACAACTATATTGGGTGTTAAAATAAAAGATAAGGTGGCTGTCGGCGGTGATGGTCAAGTTACTTTGGGTAATACAGTTGTAAAGGCTACAGCTCAAAAGATCAGAAGATTGTATAATGGAAAAGTAATTGCAGGATTTGCCGGAGCAACTGCCGATGCATTCACGCTATTCGAGAAATTTGAAGGCAAACTGAAAGAATATAAAGGTAACCTGAAAAAAGCTGCTGTTGAACTGGCAAAAGATTGGCGCTCAGATAAAATATTACGCAGATTGGAAGCAATGATAATCGTAGCAGATAAGAATACACTTTTATTAATTTCTGGTAATGGTGATGTGTTAGAACCGGATGAAGGAATTATTGCTATTGGTTCCGGCGGGAATTATGCGCTTGCTGCTGCAAAAGCATTTGTTGAAAATAAAAAATTATCAGTTTCCCAGGTCGTAGACCGTTCCATAAAGATCGCTTCTGATATTTGCATTTATACAAATAATAACATTATGATCGAGGAACTCTAATGGAAAAATTGACACCAATTAGAATAGTAGAAGAATTAGATAAATATATAATTGGGCAAGATAAAGCGAAGCATGCTGTGGCAATTGCGTTGCGAAACAGATGGCGAAGACAACAGGTGGAAGGCGATCTGCAAGAAGAGATCATGCCTAATAATATCATTCTTATCGGACCTACCGGAGTTGGAAAAACAGAAATAGCACGTCGACTTTCCCGTTTAGCAAATTCGCCATTTATTAAAGTTGAAGCATCTAAATTTACTGAAGTTGGTTATGTTGGAAGAGATGTTGAATCCATGGTTCGAGAACTTATGAACATTGCCTTAAATGATGTTAGAACAGAGATGACAAATCGTGTACAATCTCAAGCAAAAATTAATGCTCGCAAATTAATCATTGATATTCTTTATCCTAAAAGTCCAGCTAACCCGCAAGATACAGAAGAGGAGATTAAGAATAAGGAAAAGAGATATCAGCGTACTCGAAAAAAAATGGAGACATTATTTGATATTGGAGAACTTAATAACAGAGAAGTGGAAATTTCTTCTGAGAGAAGTATTCCGCAAATCGATTTATTCTCTCATTCAGGTATTGAAGGTTTTGAGTTGCCAATTGGTGAGATTATGGCTGGTATTATCCCAATAAAAAGAGGCGAGAAAAAAAAGAAAGTCAGAGTTGACGAGGCATATAAATTGCTGATCGAAAAAGAAACAGGAAAACTTATAAAACCAGATGCCGTTAAAATGGAAGCCAAAAAACGTGTAGAAGATAATGGTATAATATTCATTGATGAGATCGACAAAATTACTGGAAATGAAAATAGGACAGGAGCTGATGTTTCACGTAGTGGTGTTCAGCGTGACCTTCTTCCTATCGTGGAAGGATCGAATGTCCCAACAAAACACGGAATTATTGATACATCTCATATCCTGTTCATTGCAGCCGGTGCATTTACTACTTCCAAACCTTCTGATCTCATCCCTGAATTGCAGGGTCGTTTCCCGATTCGTGAAGAATTGCATAGTCTTTCAAAAGATGATCTGCATAAAATTCTGCTCTATCCTAAAAACTCATTAACCAAACAATATATTGCACTTTTCAAAGCAGAAAATGTTAAATTGAAATTTAACGATGATGCTGTTGAAGAGATCGCCAATTTTGCGGCAAAGGCAAATGTGAAAATGGAAGATATCGGAGCACGAAGGCTTCATACAATTATGAATTCACTCTTGGGTGATTACCTTTTCAATATGCCTGATCCAAAGATTAAAACTGTTACTATAACTAAAACAAAAGTTAATAATAAACTTGATAAGATCATTAAAAATGAAGACTTGAGTAAGTATATTTTGTAAAATGACTTTATTATCTATTAAACAAGCTAGTGAATGGGCATCTGAATTTTATAACAAAACAATAACAACTTCAAATATTTCATATTTGGTTCAATATGGAAGAGTAAAAAAAATTGGTAATAATTCAGAAACAAAAGTTATTATGGAAGATTTGATTAAATATTATAAATCAAGAACTATTGAACAAAACTGGAAAAAGAAACTTGGTAATGATCTAAATTGGGATTTATCTTTCGATCAGTTTAAAGAAAGTCAGACTACAAAACATGTTCATAGATTACACCCATATAAAGGCAAATTCATTCCACAATTAGTTGAATATTTCCTTGATGATCATACTGATAAATTTAAAAAAGAAGTTTTCTTCAAAAAAGATGATACAATTCTTGATCCATTTTGTGGAAGTGGAACATTACTTGTTCAAGCAAATGAATTGGGAATGAATGCAATTGGAATTGATATTTCAGAATTTAATAAATTAATTAGTAATGTTAAAGTACAAAAGCATGAAATTTATAA
>JAGGWC010000025.1 GCA_021157645.1 Candidatus Cloacimonadota bacterium
AAAAAAAAAGTAAAGTAAAAAGGGGGAATATAAAAATTTTGTAGGAGAAGTTAAAAATTCCCGGGTGGCTGAAGAAAAGGAAGTTCAGATTATTAAAGATTTGATGTAGGATTTAGCCACGGATTAACAAGGATTTTCACGGAATTGAAAATGTGTAGTGGCAGATCACCGATCTGCCTTATATCGTAGCTCAGACACTCATGTCTGAGCATGCACGTTCAGGAGTGAACGTGCTACATAATTGTTCACTTTACTTCAATAACAAACACGCTCAGAAATGAACGTGCCACTCTATTTCAACAACAAACATTTTTTCGAAGCAATAACTTCATCATCTACATTCAATTGATAAAAATATATTCCTGATGCAACTGGTTGATTATTTTGGTCTGTCCCGTTCCAGGTTACTTGGTAAACTGGTGAATTAGATAAGTGATTAATTGGTAATGTTTTCACTTTCTGTCCTTTTATGTTGTAGATATCAATTGTCACAAACGAGGACGTTTGTATTACAGAAAAAGAAATTGTTGTGGAAGGATTGAATGGATTTGGATAATTTCCATGAAGTTTATTAACAAGTGGAATAAGTTGTTGATCATCAATACTTGTACCATCCCACTCACAACCTCCAATATCAGGTGCTATTCCAAAATACTCATCAGGAGTCATATCAAGTAAAGTATTACCTTGCCATTCAAAAAAAGCAATACCTGCATCAATACATGGAGAATCTGCAAGAAGATTAAAATTCCCCTGCTCAACAAAATGCGGATTCTCATTAATATTCCCATTTAACCAGTTCACAGAACCATTACCAACTATGATTCCGTTTTCTCCACCTTGAATATCACAGTGTGAAATTGTTACAGAACAAGGATCTCCATAGTTTGTAAGTTCAATTTCCTGAGGATCATTATCCCATAATATCGAATTAACCAAAATTGGATGAGAATTATCATAACAGTAAATTCCTCCATCACTATACTGTTGTGAATTATTGGATATTGTCGTATTTATCACGATTGGATCACTTTCATGGGAACACATAATTCCGGTTGAATTATTGGAAATTATACATTCTTTTATAAAAGGGTCAGAATTATTAACACATCTTATTCCGTAACCAATATTATCAGAAATAGATAGATTCAATAATTTTGGAGATGAATTATTGCTACATTCGATTCCATAACTATTGGCTATTGTCATATTTTCTAATGTTGCAGTTTGAATACTTTCAAATACAAAAGCATCGGAATTTTCATTATTATAAGCGACATTAATAAATGTGCTATCGATTCCCATTCCGGAAAGTGTGATATAATCTATAAAACGAATTGGGAATATCTCTCCATTCGTTTCCGGACTAAATACTCCGTCTGATAGAAAAATCGTGTGCTGGTTTAAACTATCAACTAAAATTCTGGAAAGTGCAAAATTGACTGTTTTCAAAGGTGAATCCCACGATAAACCATCATTTGCATCATCTCCCAAAGGTGAAACATAAAGATCCGCATTCACTTGCTCTATCATTCCATGTTGAATATCAAAAGTAAAGTTTGTAATCGGTGAAGCATGGAATCCAGTAGGAGTCATTACTGTAAAAGTATCCACTATCACATTCATCATCTCTTGTGAATATAGATCATTTCCCATTGGTGAGGTATTCAGATAAATATTGCATCTGTTTTCTTCACTAAATACTGGACCGAAATCTTCATAGCAGCAAATTCCGCCACCTTGATATTCTGCAATATTATAAGAGATTGTAACATTTTCTAAAATGGGATTTGAATTCCAACAACTTATCCCACCACCCATATAAGCAGTATTCTCAGAAATAAGAACATTTGTCAGTTCGGAATCTGAATTGGAGCAAACCATTCCGCCGCCATCACAGCCGGCAATATTTCCAATAATATTAGTGGAAGTAATATTTATTTCATTACCCTGACAACATATTCCACCTGCTGTTTCATCAGCATGATTAGATATAATATCCGAATCGATTATTGATAATGTATATCCATTGCTAAAAATTCCACCATAATGTTTAGCTTCATTATTTATCACTGTGATGTTATTGAAAACAGAGTTCGAGTTTGTATGATAAATTCCTCCTGCAGTTCCGGCATGACAATTTGAAATTGTTATTTGTGAAAGGTTTAATTCAGAATTTGTACAATATATTCCACCACCTTCCCAATTACCAACTCCATTTGTTAAAGTAACATCTTCGATGCTTACTCCCTCAACACCTGAACAATAAATTACGCTTTCCTGCATATCAGCATCTATAATCGTAGAATTTTCATCCATTCCTAATACTGAAACCCAGCTTGTACAAAGAATTGGAAAACTTTCTCCGTTTGTTTCGGGACTATATGTTCCTGTATTAAGATAAATAGTTCTGGGATTTTCACTATTTGCGCTAATAATTGTTAATGCATAATTTATAGTTTGCAGTGGATCATTAAAAGATAATCCACTGTTTGCATTATCACCATCTGGGGAAACATATAAATCGGCATTAATTTGTGGTTCTAATCCGTGTAAAATATCAAATGTAAACCGATTGATTGGAAAAGCATGATAGTTGGTTGGATTCATTACGGTAAAAGTATCGACAATCACATTCACCGTATTTCCAGAACTGTTATAAAGATCATTTCCAAATTGGGCACTGTTTGAATAAATGTTAGATCTGTTTTCACTGTCAAAAATAATATTACTTCCACGGATTCCTCCTCCTTTTGATTCAGAAGAATTAAATGAAATTGTTGTACCCGATAAGCTTATCATTGAATTGTATGAGTAAATACCACCACCATAACTTTCGCTGCTGTTATTTGATATATTACAATTTTCCAAAATGGTATCAGAAGAAAATGAACAAATTCCACCTCCAGAGCTCTCTGATGTGTTTCCTGAAATAATAACATTAATGAAATTTGAGTGAGATTCTGAATGCAGTAGAAGACCTCCACCCAAATGCCCTCCGTAATTATTTTGAATTTTGGTATTAGAAATATTCAGATTGGAACTTCCTATACAACATATTCCACCACCGTTTCCGTCACCAGTATTGTTCGAAATAATCGCATTATTTATGTTCGCATCTGAATTGTAAAAGTATATACCAGCTCCACTTGATTCAACTATATTATTGTTGATCTTAAGATTTGCTAAATTTGGATTTGAATTGATGCAATAGATTCCTCCTCCAATATAGTGATAATAACCATTCCCTTCAGGATCTGCATAAGTACCACTTCCATTTATTATTGTAAATCCAGTTAAAATCGCATTTGTGTTTTCACCATTTTCAAAAGTAACTACAGAAGCACAATCAGGATTTAAAGGTTGACTACCATCTATGATTGTATCGGAAATATATGTTGTATCCTGGGTAGTTAAGAATAATGAAGCAACAGTTATGTTTTTACCTATAAAGTTAATATTCTCATAGTATGTACTGGGTTGAACTAAAATAGTATCACTATTTACAGCAACTTCAATTCCTTGTTGAATTGTTGGTTGATCAGCAGGGATATTGATTATTGTTGAATCTAGAAAAGTAATAAAGATAAAAATAAGTACAAAAGAAAAAGAAATAATTTTCATGGTTTCCTCCGTTTACGTTAAATCCACTCTCCTTCCTAAGCTTCTGCTTGGGAAGGAAATAATCTTTGAAGCTTTCACTTCATAACTTAACATTTCGGACAGTTCGATGAGCTATCCCTACACAAACAATTGTAGTGGCAGATCACCGATCTGCCATTTATTGTAGTTCAGACACTCCTGTCTGAACAGGCACGTTCAAGGGTGAACGTGCTACATTACTTTAACAACAAACACTTCTTTGAAGCAATAACTTTATTATTAATATTTAATTGATAGAAATATATTCCTGATGCGACTGGTTGATTATCATTATTTTTTCCATCCCAAATGACTTCATTAATTCCTAATTTCAAATTTCTAATTTCTAATTGCTTTATCTTCTGTCCTTTTATATTGTATATATTTATCTCTGTGTTCTCCGTGTTCTCTGTGGTTAAAGAGAAAGAGATAGTTGTTTCAGGATTGAATGGATTGGGATAGTTACCATATAGCTTAGTAGCATTCAGTAAGAACTCTTCATCGATTGCAACTTCTTCTGCAACCAGAGGGAAAACAATATAATCTATCCAAGCGCAATCATTACCGCCAAAAACACTATTATCTTTAAAATATTCCCATTTAAATGTGTGGAAACCTGCATTAACAAAAAAAATAGATTCACTCCAATCAACCTCACCGGACCATTGTTCCTGTAAAATCTCATCAATGAAGAATTTTAAATAATCATAATTTAGTTCAGATGATACTTTTTTCCAAAAACTAATTTCTCCATTTTCGTAAACAGTAAGATCCTCTG
>JAGGWC010000216.1 GCA_021157645.1 Candidatus Cloacimonadota bacterium
ACAAAAATATTGATGTTTGGACAAATAGCATTGCACTATATGTTTACAAAGATAAAAAGGTCGGAATCCTAAATAACGATGTTTATAAATTAGTTAAACCAAAAATCATTTTGAATGCAGCGGGAGCAAGAGAAAAATTCTTACGTTTCAAGGGTAATTCACTCGCTGGGATTTACGGTGCAGGTGCATTTCAAACTCTGGTAAACCGAGATCTTGTACGACCTACAAAAAGACTCTTTATCGTTGGTGGTGGAAACGTAGGACTAATTGCAGGTTATCATGCAATACAAGCAGGAATTGAGGTTATTGGTCTGGTAGAAGCAATGCCAAAATGCGGTGGATACAAAGTTCATGCTGATAAACTTGCACGACTTGGTGTTCCGATTTATACATCTCATTCTGTTTTGCAAGCAAATGGAAAAGAGACAATTGAATCGGTTACAATATCACAAATTGATGAAAAATTTAATCCTGTAAAAGGTACCGAAAGAACATTTGAATGCGATACACTCCTTATTGCTGTGGGACTGGAAAGCGTAAGTGAATTTACAGATGAAGCAGAAACTGCAGGAATAAGAGTATTTTCTGCAGGTGATGCTAAGGAAATTGCAGAAGCTTCTTCTGCTATGTTTAATGGTAAGATTGCAGGATTAAAAATAGCAAAAGAGATTGACCCGAATGTGGAAGAAATTCCTGAAAGCTGGTTTGATAAAGCAGAAATCCTTAAAAAAGAAGCCGGTAAGATCTCTGAATATAAACTTCCTGAAAGCGAAGAAGGTGTTTTCCCTGTAATTCACTGTTTACAGGAAATTCCATGTAATCCCTGTAGTACTGTTTGCCCGACAAATTCAATATTTATGAAAGGTGATCCGATCATGGATCTGCCGGTTTATGAAGGCAAATGTATTGGTTGTGGAAAGTGTGTTACAATTTGTCCGGGGCTGGCGATTACACTTGTAGATTTTCGGAAAGATATAGAATATCCAACAGTTACACTTCCGTATGAAATTTCAAATCATAAAATAGAAATTGGAGATAATATTATTTGTGTTGATATTGATGGGAAGGAACTCGGTACATTTTCTGTTACACAGATTCTTGATGTGAAAGCAAATAATAGAACTCAACTTATAAAACTGAAAGCTCCTAAAAATATTGCAAAAAAGATCGTCTCTTTCCGAATTCAGAAAGTAGAAGTTTCCCAACAGAAAGAGACAGAAATTCAATACATTTCTGATGAAGAAATGGTCTGTCTTTGCGAGAGAGTTACAGCAAAAGAGATTCGGGATCTAATAAAAAAAGGTATCACCGACATGAACCAGATCAAGGCAATAACCCGTGCAGGAATGGGACCTTGCGGAGCTAAGAGTTGTGATAATCTTATCAAACAATTATTCAGGCAGGAAGGAATTTTATTGGATAATGTTAAGTCAAATACAAGAAGACCGATTTTTGTGGAAGTACCTTTGGGCAAATTTGCTGATGGAAAGAAATAGCTCACGGATTTACACAGATGATCACAGATATGTGTGACTAAAAATCAGTGTTTTATTTGTTGAAAATCTTAGCGTCTTTGCGTTCTTAGCGGTGAAAAAGTCAGTGACATGATAGGAGAAATAATGTCGAACTATGACATAATAATTATTGGAGCCGGTTCGGTTGGTGTTCCTACTGCATTACTATTATCAGAAAAGAAATTGAAAGTTTTGGTGATCGATTCTAAATCATCTGTAGGACAGGAAAATAATAAAAAAGCTATTGGTGGTATTCGTGCCACACATTCAGATTTTGGGAAGATAAAAGTATCTCAGAGAAGTATTGAAATTTTTTCTACCTGGAAAGAAAAATTTGGCGATGATATTGGCTGGATGGCTAATGGTTACAGCTTTCCTGCTTATAATATTGAAGATGAAAAGAAGCTCAAGGATCTGATGAAAATTCAGCACTCTTTTGGCTTGAATATTAAGTGGATATCTCCGCAAGAATATGAAAAACTGGTTCCGGGAATTAATACTGATGGTCTTCGTGGTTCTACATATTCTCCGAATGATGGTTCTGCATCTCCACTTCTTTCACTAAATGCCTTCTATTTTAAAAGCTTGGAATTTAGCGCTGAATACAAATTTAATGAAAATGTTATTAATATTGAATTAGAAAATAATAAAATTTCACAAGTAATTACAGATAAAGGACAATATTCTGCAGATACAATTATCAATGCATCTGGTAATAATGCCAAAGAGATCGGAGAAATGATGGGGATTGTTTTGCCCGTAATTCCTGATAGTCATGAAGGAGCGATAACCGAACCGGTCGAAAGATTTTTTGACCCGATGGTAGTTGATATGCGTCCAATAAAGGGATCAGCAAATTATTACTTCTATCAAAATAATGAAGGGCAGGTAATTTTCTGTATAACACCATCTCCTTCGATTATTGGAATAGATAACGATTCAACTTCTGTATTCCTGCCGCAAGTTGCAAAAAGGATGGTTGAACTTTATCCACGTCTTGCAAATTTAAAAGTCCGCAGAACATGGCGTGGACAATATCCGATGACTCCTGATGGTTTTCCCATTGTAGGAAGATCAAAAGAAATACCGAACCTGATAAATGCGGTTGGAATGTGCGGGCAAGGATATATGCTTGGTCCGGGGTTTAGGTGAGCTTATTGCACGAATCGTTACAAATGAACTTTCAGATGATGATAACAAAGCACTTAAGAGTTTTGATCCTTATCGTGATTTTTCTGGAATGGAGCAGTTTAAATAGATGAAAGTTCATATTGAAAAAATTGAGAGTTACGATTTTAATAAGATATATCAGTTTGTTGAAAAACTACAGCTTGAAAAAATTCTCAAAGATAAGAAAAAAATACTTTTAAAACCTAATCTTTTGGGAGCATTTCCACCTGAAAAAGCTGTTACAACAAATCCTGTAGTTATCGATGCAGTTATTACTTACCTGAAAAAAATTGGGAAAGATATTATGCTGGGAGATAGTCCCGGAGGATCAACATCTGTTAAACTTGTTTGGGAACGAACAGGTATGAAACAATTAGCAGAAAAACACG
>JAGGWC010000152.1 GCA_021157645.1 Candidatus Cloacimonadota bacterium
AAAGGCGTGGGAGAATTTCGCAGTAAATTACTAAATAAACTAAATATTTACACTATCGGTGATCTGATGGAGCATTTCCCGCGTGATTATATAAATCGTAGATCTGCTGTTAAGATACGAGATCTTAAATTTACAGAAAATTGTTCATTCGTTGGCAATATTGTTTCCGTAGAAAAAATACAGCGACCTCGCAAAAAATCACAACTTAATGTTGTTGTTACCGATGGAGAAGATTATCTCTTTCTCACCTGGTTCCGTTTTGGCAATTGGTTTATAGATCAGTTTAAGAATGGAAAGCAGATCTGGGTAAGTGGTGTTGTTTCAGAATTTCGCGGTACTCCGCAGATACTTCATCCCCAAGTAGAAATTATAGATGAAGAAGATATGAAATTAAGTTTTTGGAAAACAAGATCAGTTCTTCCCGTATATCATCTTACCGAGAAAATCAGCATGAATGTGATGCGAAATTTAATTTACAAAGCATTTGAGCTTTATGCTGATGATATCACAGAAAATCTTCCTTTTTATATTACAGAAAAATTCAAATTTCCAGATAGAAAAACTTCTATTCAAAAAATCCATTTTACACAACATCCCGATGCAATTCCAAAAGAAAAAGTACGTTTTGCTTTCGAGGAACTATTCTTCACACAGCTTATGCTGGCTCGAAGCAAATACGGGCATGAAAAAAAACTGAACGGGAACAAATTCACGCTTAAAAAAACATTCACAACCAAACTAAAGAATTCATTACCTTTCAAGCTCACTCAAGCTCAAAAAAGAGTAATTCGAGAATTTGTGGAAGACATGACATCCAAAAAACAAATGAATAGATTATTACAGGGTGATGTTGGTTCAGGAAAAACTATTGTTACAGTTTTTGCCATGCTCCTCGCTATCGAAAATGGATTTCAATCCATACTTATGGCTCCCACTGAAATTCTGGCAGAGCAGCATTTCAACAGTATTTCTAAGCTTCTTTCTAACCAGCCAAAAATAAGAATTGCCTTACTTAAAGGGGGAGTAAGCAAAGCCAAAACAGAACTAAAGGAGCAAATTAGAAATGGTGATGTCGATATAATTATTGGAACTCATGCACTCATTCAAAAAGATGTTGAATTTTATAATGCCGGCTTTGTGGCTATTGATGAGCAGCACCGTTTTGGAGTTGAGCAAAGAGCTGTGTTAAGCCATAGAAACAATAATCCTGATCTGATGTACTTATCTGCTACACCTATTCCCCGCTCCCTTGCTCTAACGGTTTATGGTGATCTTGATGTAAGTATCATCGATGAGCTTCCCCCCAATCGAAAGGAGATAAAAACCACCTATTATAACTTTAATAAAAGCCCTGTTGTTTATGAAAATGTGGAAGCACAATTAAATATGGGAAGACAAGTTTACGTGGTTTGTCCGCTAATAAAAGAGTCAGAAAAAATAGATCTGCTTGATGCTGAAACCTTATTTGAAAGATTAAGCACTCATGTTTTTCCTAATAGGAAAATTGCGTTGCTGCATGGTAAAATGAAGACAAAAGAAAAAGATTCTATCATGGAACAATTCAAAAATGGAAAGTTCGATATTCTGGTTTCTACAACTGTTATCGAAGTGGGAATAGATGTGCCGAATGCAACGGTGATGATAGTTGAACATGCCGAGAGATTCGGGCTTAGCCAACTGCATCAATTGCGTGGACGTGTCGGACGCGGTTCCGATAAATCATATTGTTACCTTATTGTACATCCGCCTATTAGCAAAGAGGGTAGGGAAAGATTAAATATCATGGTCGAAACAAATGATGGATTTAAAATAGCTGAAAAAGATCTTGAAATACGAGGTCCGGGAGATTTCTTCGGAACCCAGCAATCAGGAATTCCCATCTTCAAACATGCAAATATAATCCGTGATCGTGAATTATTGAAAACAGCACGGATTCTTGCATTTGATATTATTGATGAAGATTATGGTCTTGATCTAACTAAAAATGAAATCCTTAACAAAGTCTATTTTAGTAAATATGCAAAGCGTGAAAAATTGTTTGATTTTTAAATAAGTTCTACATAGATAGAGCGTTCTGTCATCCTGACAAATCTTGCACGTAGTTCTTAGGAAGGATCTCCTCTTATATTGAGATTCTTCGTTAGAAATCACTTCGAAGATTTTCTCAGAAAGACAGCATTTTTCATTTTACAGAATCCTTTGATTATTAATAATATGGAGTGTATTATGCCAGAAACAAAACGAATTCCGGTAGAGAAGATATATAATTTGATGGTGGAAGTTTTTACAAAACTCGGTGTTCCTGAAGATGATGCAATAATTTGTGCAGATGTACTTATCGAGAGTGATTTGAGTGGTATTGAATCACACGGAGTAGGCCGCTTAAAAATGTATTATGACCGCTTAAAAGCGGGGATTCAATTTGCTATTACAAAAATAAATGTGATTAAAGATTTTGCTGCAATTGCAGTTTGGGATGGTAATCATGGTATGGGACATGTGATCTCCAAAAGGGCAATGCAAAGTGCAATAGATAAAGCAAAAGAATTCGGAATCGGCTGTGTAACCGTTCGCAATTCAACTCATTACGGAATTTGCGGTTATTATGCAAAAATGGCTTGTAAGCAAAATATGATCGGAATCTCTATGACAAATGCTCGCCCGTCAATTGCTCCTCTTTTTGGTGTAAGTCCCATGCTTGGTACAAATCCAATCTGTTTTGGAGCACCATCCGATAAAGAATATGATTTCATTTATGATGCAGCAACTTCCATTTCTCAACGTGGGAAAGTGGAGCTTTATAATCGTGCAGAAAAACCAACGCCGGAAGGTTGGGCAATTGATGAAGAAGGCAAAACTTATACTGATACAAAACAACTCCTTGTAGATCTGATAGATGGTAAAGCATCAATGATCGGATTGGGTGGCATGGAAGAAGAGACAGGTGGTCACAAAGGTTATAGTTTGGCTGTTATGGCAGAGATCCTTTCAGCAGCTTTGCAAGCCGGCAGTTTTATGCATCAACTTAATGGTTGGGAAGAGGGCAAACGAGTTCCCTATAAACTTGGTCATATTTTCATGGCGATGGACATCGAAAAATTTACTGATATTGCCGATTTCAAACGAATTACTGGGGAAATCATGGAACAATTGCAGAATTCCCAAAAGCGTCCAGATAAAGAACGCATTTGGGTTGCCGGAGAAAAAGAATATTTCCAAGAAAAGGAAATCAGAAAGAATGGAATTCCAATAAATACAAGTTTACAGAAAAATTTATTAACGATGATAAACGAGCTGAATTTAGAAGGTTATAATAATTTATTTTAACTGTTATTAACACTTGACAGAACAATATCATTTAAAATTAAGTTTGCAACAATTGATAGATACTGGATTTTCTGGAGGGTAGATGTTTTTGAGTAATTTAGCAGGACTTTTTTCTAACGATATAGCAATAGATCTGGGAACGGCAAATACACTTGTTTATAAAAAAGGAATTGGAATTGTTATTGATGAGCCATCAGTTGTTGCAATTTCCACAACCAATAAAAAAATTATCGCAATTGGTGAAGACGCAAAAAATATGCTGGGCAAAAATCCGGAAGAAGTTAAAATTATCAAGCCGCTTAAAGATGGCGTTATTGCTGACTTTCAAGTTACAGAACTAATGCTGAGAAACTTGATCATGCGAGCTCAGAAAAAACGTCTTCTTATTAAACCACGTGTGATAGTTTGTGTTCCTTCGGGTATAACGGAAGTAGAAAAAAGAGCTGTTAGAGATAGTGCTCTTCATGCCGGAGCCCGTGAAGTACATCTCGTTTCTGAACCAATCGCTGCTGCCATTGGCGCCGATCTTCCAATTCAAAAACCCCAAGGTAACCTTATTATGGATATTGGTGGTGGAACTACTGAAATTGCTATCATTTCACTTTCCCATATTGTTGTTCATTCTTCCATCAGGGTTGGAGGCGACAAAATGGATGAAGCAATAGTTACATATCTCAGAAAAAGGAATAATATCCTTGTTGGAATTCAAACTGCCGAAAAGATAAAAATAGAGATCGGTTCCGCATATCCACTCGAAAAAGAATTGACAATGGAAGTGAGAGGGCGTGATATTATTACAGGTTACCCAATTACTGTTGAAATATCTTCCGAAGAAATTAGAGAAGCTCTTTCCGAAACTATTCAATCCATGATTGATGCAGTAAAACGTCTTTTTGAAAAAACAGCACCAGAACTTGCTGCCGATATTGCTGAACGTGGATTAATTCTGACAGGTGGCGGAGCAAATCTTAAGAGAATTGATAAAAAAATCCAAGAGACTGTTGATTTACCTGTTCATATAATTTCAGAATCTCTTACTTGTGTTTTAAAAGGATGTGGTCGCGTACTTGATAACATGGAAGATTTTAGGGAAGTCCTCATTAAAAAAATAGAAGATTAATACCGTGAAGAGAGAGTATCATTTTCTAATCTATCTGGTTTTAGCGATACTTCTTTTTGCTGGCAATAATAATAACAGATTAAAAAAAGCTCAATTTTTAAGTAAAACGATATATTTTCCATTCGTAAATTCGATACAAAAAATTAATTCTATATTCGATCTTAAAGCAAAAAATTTGCTTCTTTCTGAAAAATTATTTGAGCATACAATTAGAATTACAGAATTAGAAAATATTTTAGTGGAAATTGATAATGCTAAAATATATTATGAAACCGGTAACTACAATCATCTTTTGGCAGACATAGTTGGATTTAAGGGTGAATTTAAAGAACGATGTCTTATTATTAATAAAGGTAAAAAAAATAATATCGAATTAAATTATCCCGTTATATCCAATAATGGTATTGTAGGGAAAATCATCTCTGTATCCCAAAACTATTCAATTGTTCTGCCATTAGATAATTCAAAATTTAGATTGGGCATTATGTCAAAAAGAACTCATCTGCAGGGAATAATGGAATCAGATATCTACGGTAATTCCTACATGACACTGATCAAACCCGGGTCTGACATAAAAGTGGGTGACATTATCGTTACGTCACAAATATCTTCTGTTTTTCCAAAAAGATTTCCCGTTGGAAAAGTAACTAAACTTGTTGAAAATACAATGGATGTTTTCATGAGCGCGAAAATAAAAACTTTTGTAAATCCATCTGAGCTTGATCAGATAATTGTATTATTATATAAAAAGGATAAAGACTATGAAGAAGAGCTCAAAAATAATTAATGTTGAAGGAATTGAATATCTTCGAATTCCACTAAAAACTAAAATATTAACTTCTGATGATGATATGCTATCTATCATAAAAGAATGCATAAAAGGAAAAATTGAGGAAAATGATATAATAAGCATAAGTGAAAGTCCGCTTGCCATAACACAGGGCAGGGCAATACCTGTAAGTGAAATAAAAATAGGATGGCTAGCAAAATTGCTGTGGCGGTTTGTTTCCAATGTTAAGTACGGAATTGGTTTACGAGCTCCGGAAAGTATGCAATGTGCAATTGATGAATGCGGTGCTCCCCGAATTCTATTTGCAGCAATAATTGGAGGAATCGGAAGATTTATCGGTCGGCGTGGGAAAGGAGATTTTTATCGTATTGCTGGAATGCAGGCTGCCCTCATTGACGCCGCAACAACTTCCCCCGTTCCACCTTATGAAAATTGCGTAATCAAGGGTCCTAAAAATCCAGAGAAAGAAGCTCAAAACATCAAAGACAATACTGGATTTGAATGTTGCGTGATGGATATAAATGATATTGGCGGATGTTGGATGATAGGTGGAAGCGATGGCATCGATAAAGATTTCATGGAGAAAGTAATGAAGGATAATCCTCAGGGACAAGGAGATGAGCTCACTCCAATCTGTATTATTAGAAAGGTATCATGAGATCTTTCAAATATGCAATTTTAGGAATTTTAGTACTCTATTTCCAATTAATCGTGGCTCACCATTTTGCTTTATACTCAATCATTCCCAATTTTTTGATAGCATATTTTGTATTTATAAGCGTTCGAATAAAAGCAAATATTCTTTTTCCACTTGCATTTATCTTAGGAATAGCATTTGATATTATGTATCCTCCGTTGCTTGGACTGAATACAATTTCATTTCTCATTATTTCATTTATTGTTAATAAATTTCATATGAATGTTAATAAACAAAGATTTATTATTGTTAGTTTAAGTATCTTATTTTTGAATTTTTGCCACTATTCCATATTTATTATTTATCATATTCTTGCAGCACAATTGATTGAAGGATTTCTATTTCTTTTTCTCTTTTCGGTACTCTATAACACACTTATATCAATATTAGTAGTTTATATTTTAACTCTTTCAGAAAAAATTAAGATAACGTTAAATGTATAAGAAATTTACAATTTCAGATTACATTGGATACGTAATTGCATTCATTTTTTTTGTTTTATTTTTCTTCATATTCAAATTACAAATCATAGAAAGTGAAAAATATAAAAATATTGCTGAGAAGAATATTGTTCGAATACAAACAATTTATCCTATTCGTGGGGAAATCTATGATCGAAAATATCGCCCGATCGTTCTTAATAAACCATCATATAATTTATATATAACACCAGGAAAAATAGTAGATAAAGAAAAAGTATCGAAATTTGTAAGTAGCTATTTTGATAAAGAGATCGATGAGATCAACAAAATAATTTATGAAAACAGGTATAGATCTTATCAAAATATTTTGCTCATTCAAAATATACCTTTTGAAAAGATGGTTAAAACTTCCGAACAATTCAACTATTATCCCTCACTCCTTTATAAAACTGAAAAAGTAAGAGAATATTATTCAGCAAATCATTTTACTGGTTATACCGGACGCATAACGAAAGAAGAATATAAAAAACTAGGTAAAACAGGATATTCCATAAATGCCAATATTGGCAAAACCGGATTAGAGAAATATTATGAAAATATCTTGCGAGGAGAAAACGGACAACAGATACTTCAGGTTGATGCAAACGGAAATAATCTGGAATTTTTCAAGCATAATCTTCAAACAGCTCCAAAAAATGGAGATGATTTAATACTAACTATAGACAACGATCTGCAAGAATATATTTCATCAATTTTTCCCAAAAATAAAAAGGGCTCAATCGTGGTTATGGATATCAAAACAGGTGCGATTCTTGCCTATGTGAGCAAGCCCGATTTTGATCCTAATCTTTTTACAGGAGGAATTTCCACAAAAGCATGGAACGAATTAAATACTGATCTTAATAAACCAATGCTGGATAGAGTGATACACGGTACATATCCACCAGGATCGGTTTACAAACCTATAATGGCAAGTCTTGGCTTAGAAATAAAAGAAATAGATTCCAAAACCAAACTTGCAAAATGTGATGGAGGAATGTGGTTTGGAAACAGATATTTTAAGTGCTGGTTAAAAAAAGGACACGGACGTCTTGCTGTAGAAGATGCTATTAAATATTCCTGCGATGTTTTTTTTTATGATCTTTCTACACGATTTTCTCTTGAACAACTCAACAGGTTTACTAAACAAAATTATCTATCGATTCGTACAGGCATCGATCTTCCCGGTGAACGCAGAGGGTTTTTTCCTTCTCGAAAATGGTATATTGATAATTATGGAAAATATGTAGGAATATTAGGTCATAAAGTAAATCTGGCAATAGGACAAGGAGAAATTCTGGTTACGCCATTACAACTCTGTGCATATTATTCAGCGATAGGGAATAATGGTATCTGGAATAAGCCTCATTTGCTAGATATGCGGATAGAATCAGAACATACATTCAAAAATTATGTTGAGCAAAAGCATCTACCGTTATCTGAAGAGACACTTAAATTAATTCAGCATTCACTTTATATTGCAGTGAATGAAAAATATGGAACAGGAACAGCAGCTAATGTTGGAGGGGTTGAGGTTTACGGTAAAACAGGATCAGCAGAGAATCATATGGGAAAGAAAACTCACTCTTGGTTTAGTGGTTATGC
>JAGGWC010000181.1 GCA_021157645.1 Candidatus Cloacimonadota bacterium
ACTGAATCCCTAATAGAATTAAGTATTTGATCCCATGTAAAATTATTATTCATTATAACATAACCTCTAATCTAAAATAAATTTGAAATAATAGTCAAATTCGAAAATAAAATTTCTTATGTCAAAGTATTTAATATTTTTTTGTGGTTTATTAAAATGAGAAAAGATACAACCATTCATAATGAAAATGCACAATAAACATATTGAATTTACTAAATATATACCTGAAACATCTAGTTTCATCAGTTTGTGAATATCATAACAGAATATTGTAACTAAAATCCAAAATATTAAGTTATTCACTTGTGTGAATTATGTAAGCTTTTCTTAAACTGATTACAAAAGTTGTACCACTTATTTCATAATCTACAAGTGAAATAACACCATCATAACTTTCAATAGTTTTTTTTACAATATGCAATCCAATTCCGGTATGAGCAGATTTGCCATAGGAAAAACCTTCATCAAATATTTTCCCTTTGATCTTATCCGGAATTCCAGAGCCATTATCGATAAATTTTATTTTACAAATATCATTTTCTGAAGTAATAATAATATCAATTTTAGTTGAATCACCATGTTTTATAGAATTCGAGATAAGGTTTTCGAAAACTGAATGTAAAGCATCATCGGCAAATACTCCACATTTTCCCTCAATATTAAATGTAACCTCGGGAAATTGGACAATTATATCACTAATCAATTTATTAACTTCTATCTCTTTTAAACTCTGATTTGAATCTATAAAGGATTCATATTTTCTATAATTTGCTATTGTTTTTAAACTTTTTTTCACTCTTTTTCCAATTTCATCAAACATAGTTGTATCAGAGGTTCTTTTAAAAATGTTAATTGCACTTTTAATAACAAGAAAATCATTAGAAAGATCATGTCGAATAATTTGATTGAGCATTTTTAATCTTTCGCGACCACTGACCAACTCTTCCTCTATTTTCTTGCGTTCTGTGATGTTTCGAACAAATTCAACTACGCCAGTTATTTCTCCTGAATCAGAGTCTATTATTGGATAACTGAAAAGCTCAAGCCATTTCACAGAAGAATCTGGAGGTCCAGGTACAACATTCCATTCTGTCTTACCGGATTTCAAACAACGCAAAGTTGGGCAGGGCTTACAATGTTTGTCTAAATTACGATAAACTTTATAACACTTTTTACCTTCAAGGGGAACGCTTTCTTTATACCATTGATTCATTATTTCATTTACATGGCGGATAGTTAAATCCAGTTTCAAAACACTTACACCATCCTGCACACTATTTAATATACTATTTAAAAACTGTTCACTTTCTTTCAATTTTTCTTCCACTACTATTCTTCTAGCTATATCTTCCGTTAACTCTTTGGTTTTTGATTTCACCTGTTTTTTTAAGGATGTATTCCAAATAATTATTACCATAATTATAAATACAGCCAGCAAAAATACTGACAAAGCAATAATCCAAAATGTACTATTAGAAAAAATAGTCATCGGTTTCAGGTAGATCCAATTATTGATGATATCTTTCTTTTTTTCCAGAGGAATTGTTTTCAAAGCTTTTGTCATGATTGAATTCAAGATAGGCCAATCTTTTCTGGTTTGAATGGAAAGTTTTGTTTCGTATTCTGTTTCACCACTCACGATCAGATTGGGAATTCCTTCCTGTTCAATATAGTAAAGTGCAATTGGTAAAGTGGCAATGAAAGCATCAATTTCATTTATGGATACTTTGCGCAATCCTTCTACAACATTTGCTACTCCTATAATTTCGATATCAGGATGATCAGTGTTGAAAAATTCGTGCCACACATAACCTGAGACAATACCTACTTTTTTATTAAAAAGTTTATCAGTGCTAGTCAAATTTTTATTACTTTTAGTTGTAATAATAACTCCGGGAAAGATCAAATACGGATCTGAAAAAAGCATATATTTTGCCCGATTGGGAGTTTGTGCGGCTGCCGGCAACAAATCGATTTCTCGGGATTTGGCTTTTTGCAGAACTTCATTCCAACTCTGGCATTGAACAACTTCGAATTCTATATCCAATGCATCAGCGATAATTTTCATGAAATCCGCCGTTATGCCTTTATAATTGTTATTTTCATCAAACCATTCTATGGGAGGAAATTCCGGATCAGGAGCTATGCGGATAACAGGGTGTTTTTCTATCCAGTTTAATTCTTTCTGTGTAAGATCCATGGCATTCAGGTTAAAACAGAATAAGCTGATTGTACTTATAAAAAATATTATTTTAATTAATCTTTTGTTTTTCATAATGATCTTTCCTTAACAGACTGGAGTTCATATTCTAAACAACCATCTGATCTTTCTTTCTAAAATTCACTTTTTCATTTTCCGAAAAACTCTGGTAAGCCAACTCAGAAAATCATATTCGTAATTCATAGTATTTATACCCTTTTTTTCTGCGGACCATCTTTAAATTTGATATGCCATTTTAGGCCATTATCTGTATCATATCTAAAATAACCATTTAATTGGTATTTAATAATACTGACCATAGACTGAATTCCCACCGATTCTATTTTTTTTAAGTCCTGATCAATAGGTATTCCAATTCCATTATCGGATATTTGAAAATTTATAAAGTCATTCTTATCTTTAAATAATTTGATGGAAATTTTACCTTTTTCATTATTTGGAAAGGCATGTTTAAACACATTAGAGACCATTTCATTCATTACTAATCCCAAAGGTAAAGCCGAATCGATCAGTATAAATATATCATCATCCATTTCAAACTTCAAAGAAATATTTGCAGACATTTGTGAATAGCTTTGTTTAATTTGAAAAACAAGATCTTTGATATAATCATTCAAGTTGATAGAGGAAAGATCATTTACCTGATACAATTTTTCATGAACCAGAGACATAGCTTTTATTTTATTGTTTAATTCCATGAAAGTTGTATGAACAAATTCATCATTCGAATTGGCTGCTTGCATCTTGAGCATCGCAGAGATAACAGCCATATTATTTTTAGTGCGATGAAACAATTCTTGCAGAAGTACAGTTTTTTCTTTCAGATCTTTCTTGACCTGTTCTTCGGCTTTTTCTCGCTTTTCCATCATGAAATTAGTGGCATTAGCTAGTGCTACAAATTCCGGAAAATCAGGTTTGGTCTCATCGATTCGAGCAGTCGGGTTCTCGATATTGCGGAAAAAGTTAAAGAAAAGATCAAAATCATTCTTAATTTTCTTAGAAATAATTTTGGCTATTATATAAAATACAACGAGGAAAAAAATACTAAAAATTACCAATGCCATGATCCGTCTTTTTACTTTTTGATGCAATTCAAGTTTTTCTGCTGCTACAAGTTTCTCAATTTCATCAATATAAATACCAGCTCCAATAACCCATTGCAATTCTTCTATTCCTATCACATAGGATATCTTGGGTGTAAGTTTGGTTTCACCTAATTTATTCCAAGAATATCGAACAAACCCGCCTTCCGGTTCTTTTGCTTTTTGTATTTGCTCCTGAATGATCTTCACACCATTAGGGTCGGTTAGATCCCAAATAGTACCTGTTCCGATTGTGATGATACCATTGGAAAATAGAGGGTTGCCCTGATAAGTACTGCCGAAAAAGTAACCTTCTTTACCGAAATGTTGCTTTACCAGATTAATAAGTATTTCTTCTTTTGCTGTCTTGATATCATGTGTTAATTTTCGGCCTATGTAATGATGAATTAAATTCTCGATGTAATAAGCCATTTTCTGAACTTCATTTTTTATCATTGTTTTCTGTTCATTTTCATATTCTTGCTTCAAAATGTCTGTATCGTGTTTGAAATCTCTATTTAAATTATGGATTTCCCAAAAGGCAAAAATAACAATTGTAATTAATGCAAAGACAATTATTACAAAAAAGAACATCCTGTGAATGCTGAATTTATACTTCATTAATTGCTCCAATTTTTGTTTTTATCATTATTTTTTCTATCATGTTTCAATTTACTATATGAAAATAATTTTGTAAGAGATTGTTTTTCTTTCATTTCACTTTCCTACTCCAAATAAACAATTAAGTTAATTCTCTAACTTTGAACTTCCAAGTAAAAAAATATCTAAAATATTGTAAAGTTATAAGTTAAAAGTATTTTAGAAGATATTATAGCAAAAAGTATATCTATGCTGTAATCTTTCTAGCTTGGTATCAGAAAAAACAGGTTCAACAATATATTCGATCCAGATATGCGGATGAGGATTTAAAGGTGCAATAAACAACAATATTAAAATGATTACTTTTATTTTTTTGTAATTTTAAAAAGTTAAGAATTTATTTACATTTATTATGCAAGATATTTATTAATAATTGTTTTGTGTATTCATTGTCCTATTTTATTTACTTTCAATTTATGCTATACTCGGAGCTATTAATTTAATTACAATCCTTGATAAATAAATACCAAATACAACAAAAACCAATCCCATCATATTATGAATAAGAACGTTTTGAAAAAAGAATTTTATCTCATTTCCACGCAATAGATTAATCGATTCCATAGCATATGCCGAAAAAGTAGTAAAAGCCCCCAAAAATCCAATTATAAGAAAACTTCTTAGGTTTTCAGGAATCAATGATCTGCTAAACAGTTCTATAAAAAATCCAATTAGAAGAGATCCAAATAGGTTAACCGCCATAGTGCCCCATGGGAAAACTTCATTTGATGTTCTGCTCACTGCACCAGAGATCAAATAACGAGAAACCGCTCCGGCACTTCCGCCAAGAGCAATATATAACATTTGTAACAATTTATTTACCTAAGAATTTAAAGAAAGATATTCATAATTCCACCAACAAGTAATGTGGAAAAAATCATAATTGCTGATGATTTGATCATGTCCTTAATTCCAAGCTCTTTTAGCAGGACTGTAAAAGTGGCAATACATGGAAAATACATTGTAAGCACAACAGAAGCGATCACGAGTTGTCCCATTGTCATATTGAGAGGACTGAGCATTCCAATTGCAACATCTTTACGCAGGAAACCAATGATAATAGCACCAACTGCTTCTTTTGGTAATCCTAAAATTCCGGTAATGATCGGTTCGGTAAGTTTACCGATAAAATCAATAATATGCAGCGCATACAGGATATTCATAAAAAGTACACCTAAAAGCATAAATGGGATAGCCTCTTTAATAAAGGCGAAAACCCGCATCCAGAGTTTTTTCATTAATACTCTGAAACTTGGAAGTCTGTAAGGTGGGATCTCAATAAATATTTCAGGACTTTCACCCTTCATAACTTTATTCAGGAAAAATCCCAGTAAAACCCAAACGATAAAGAGAGTTCCAAAAACCATGGATAAAGCAAGTGCTCCATGTTTTCCTACTAAGCCAACAACCATTGCAAGTTGTGCAAAACAGGGAACAGCAATAGCCATCATCGTGGAGGCAATAAATCTTTCACGTCTGGTTTCTAAAATTCTAGCAGCCATTGCTCCGGGAACATTACAACCGAGTCCTAAAAGCATTGGCACAATAGCCAATCCATG
>JAGGWC010000103.1 GCA_021157645.1 Candidatus Cloacimonadota bacterium
TACTTACACTTGTCGATAAAAACAGATTTGAGTTAATGCATGCTGAAGAATATTTGGGACTTCTCTCTTACGATACAGTTTCTGCAATATGGGGAAAGACAAATAAATTCTCTGTGGTACTTACTAGAATTGGAATAGATGATATACCATTAACTGAATTAGAGAATCCAGATGAACCAATATCGGGAAGTGACCGACCTTATAAATACGGTTCAGTAAATAATTCTGATATTGTAGTTTACTTCGGTTTCTCCAGAAAATTCGGTAAATATAATATTGGTTTCGCACCTAAACTTGCTTACCGTAATCTTGCTGATGAAAATGGAGTTGGATTTGGAGCTGATATTTCCACATTTTTCATGTTATCAGAAAAGACAATACTGGCTGTTAAATTGAGGGATTTCTTTTCTACTCAGATCCTCTGGGGAAACGGAACTCATGAGATCGTTAATCCATCTTTAGATACTGAAGTTAATCATAGTTTTATTCTTCCTGTTTTAAATAGGAATTCCACCGCTTACCTACGTACAGAAATATTCGCAGAAGGAAGAAACACATCTTCTTCTGTTGCAATCGGACCATTAAGTTTAGACTATCATCTGGGCTATAAAGTTAACCTTCATTCTGCTGTTGATCTTTATATGGGTTATGATCTCACGAATATTACTTCCGGCTTAAAACTCAAAATAAATAATTGGGATATAAACTATTCTTTTGAATATGATAATGAACTTGAAAATTCTCATAGGGTTTCTGTAGGATTAAATCTGTAATATGAAAAAGATCGCAATCTTAGGAATAACCGGTTCAATTGGAATCTCTACCATTGAGGTTGTCCGACAGCATCCACAAGATTTTGAAATAGTTCTAGCTTCATCAAATAATAATTATTCAAAATTATTTGAGTTAGCAAAAGAATTTAAGATCCCAGAACTTGTTATAACTAATTCTGCACTGAAACAAAAAATTACAGATATTCCAAGAAATTCTAGTCTTACTTTTGGTGAGAATGAGTTACAAAGAAAAATTGGATCAGTAGAATGTGACACTATTTTGAACGCAATTTCCGGCTCTGCCGGATTGCGTTCTTCAATTACTACCATCTCTAAAGGTATTGATCTCGCTTTGGCAAATAAAGAATCACTAATTATGGCTGGACATAAGATCATGAAAATGGTGAAAAATTCCAAAACAAATCTTTTACCTGTAGATAGTGAACACAGTGCCATTCTGCAAGCAATTGGGAGTTCTAAACCAGATGAAATACGTTCCATTATTATTACTGCTTCTGGTGGTCCATTTAGAGATCTGCCTTTAAATGAATTTAAAAATATCACTCTGGAAGACGCACTTAAACATCCAACCTGGAATATGGGAGCAAAGATAACAATTGATTCTGCCACAATGATGAATAAGGGATTGGAAATAATCGAAGCACACTGGTTATTTGATAAATCTTATGAAGATATAAAAGCTGTAATTCATCCGCAATCAATTTTACATTCTTTTGTAGAATTTATTGATGGCTCTATAGTCGCACAACTAAGCTTCCCAACTATGAAAATTCCGATTCTCTACGCTCTTTCTCATCCTAAACATATTAAATCAACTATCCAGAAAACAAACATTCTTGATCTTCCTAATTTGACTTTTAGTGAGCTGTCAATTGAGAGATACCCACTTTATGATACTGCCATTAATGCAGGCACGGAAGGTGGAATTTTACCAACTGTTTTAAACGCTTCTAACGAAGCTGCGATAGATCTTTTCTTAGATAGGAAGATACATTTTACAGATATAAGCAGAATCGTTGAGAAACAGATCAGCAAATTCCATAATTTTCAAAACCCAAGTATTGAAGAGATAATTAAAATAAATAAAGACGTATATAATCAAACAAAACAGAATTACAAAAACCTGATCTAATCAGTTCATTTTATTCGTGGACAAAGTTTCCCACTAGTTAAAATTTATTTTTCTAAACACATAATTCGTACTCAAATTTATGATAGTGTAACATAATTTATGAAAGATTATGTTAAATCCTTTCCAAAGCTTCACACAACTGTTTTCTTCTTGCTGAGATTCAGAAAGTTTGTTGGTAACAACCTTCCGAATCTTCTTCAAAAGAAAAGCAAGAAGATAAGCTTCGGAAGGTAACAAGATTCATGGGATAGGAATATGCAAAAAAATCAAGCATTGGCTATTCCTGCAATTCTCTGGATTATGGGAATAATAATTGCCAAACAAACAGTTTTTCCAATCACATTTTTATTGATTGTAATTCCAATTTTATTGCTTTTTTCTTTCATTAAAAAATTGCGGTTTATAAGTTTTTGTTTTGTCGTGATCTTTTTGGGAATCCTTCGATACGATATTCAGTTAGAAATCCCTCAAAATAATATTAAGGCAATATTAGTGAACAATCCTACTATTATTCAACATATTGAGGGCAGAATAATCTCAGAAGTAAAAAGTAAAGATGGAAATTTCAATTTCATCTTGGAACTTCATCAGATAAAAAAAAGTAAAGTAACCGGAAAAATTAAATTTTATACAAGAACCGACAGCTTAAATTACGGAGATATTATTTCTGTTGTTGCCACCATTAAAGAACTTCCTGGTTCTACCAATCCTGCATCATTCGATTATAAAGAATTCCTCGAGGCAAAAAGAATTTTTGGTTCCGGATGGTCAATATCACCTGTTAAAAAGATTGGGAATAAAACTGAGATATTCCAAAATACGATTATCATTATCAGAAAATATTTACGATGTAGAATAGAGAATAGATTTGGAAAATATTCCGGTTTTGTAAAAGCGATAGTTATCGCTGAGAAAGATGAAATTGATAATGAACGAAATATAATGTGTAAAGCAGGATTAAGCCATTTGCTTGCAGTAAGTGGATTACACGTTGGGCTTCTTTCACTAATTATATTATCAGTGCTGAATGCTTTCATACCAAAGAGAAACATCAGCCGGATTATTACAATGTGTCTACTACTAATTTATGCAGCAATCTGTTTATGGGCACCATCTGTTACCAGAGCTGCTATAATGATAATACTATTTCTTCTGGCAAAAATTATACAACGCAAACCAATTGCCAATAATATCCTCTTTGCCAGTCTGCTTATAATAACTGCTATTAATCCCAATCAACTTTTTTCTGTAGGACTTCAAATGTCTTATCTGGCAGTTTTTATTCTATTAAATGTATTACCAAGATTACGGTTTATAAAGATAAAGAAAGAAGAAATCAAGATACTGAGTAGAGGGAAGAAAATATTGAATGGAATACTAATTCTCATCTCTACATCGTTCATTCTGAATATTTTTCTCGCACCGCTCACAGCCTACAATTTTCATCAATTCGGATTTAATGGAATTGCCGGTAACCTTTTGGGAATCCCACTCATTGGAATGATCCTGCCTTTGTGCTTGATCATAATTTTTCTTCCTGAATTTTTCATCCCACTATTTCAAAATAGTTTCCGATTATTAATGTTGATATTTGAAAAATGGACCCGTATTTCTGCTGATCTTCCCCTCCATTTCGATTTCATTTTCATCTCAATTATTCATTTATTTCTGCTATATTTTATACTTTTTGCTTTAGTCTCAGCAATTAAAAGTACATCCAGACAAAGAAAATGGATTTTCATTGTTGTTATATTCCTTTCTGGTATTTTTATCTCGTTAGAAAAACAAAGCTCCAATAAACTTATTATTACCTTCTTCGATTGCGGACTTGGCGATCTTGCACTGATCCAGACTCCACAGAATGAAACCATATTTATCGATACAGGACCCCCTGAGAAAACAGTAAATTCTTTCCTTCGTTCTGCTCTTCCCTATTTACAGAAAAATGGAATAAAAAGTATCGATCATGTTCTTATAACTCATGCTCATAATGATCATTATGGTGGCGTGTTTAGTATATTTGAAAATGTTGAAGTAACGAACTTAATTACAACTGACGAATTTCAGAATAGAAAAATTTGGGATAGCATTGCAGAAATAGTAGAGATCGAAAGATGTTCAGTTCTAACAATATTGGATACAACTCACATAAATTTTGATAAGATCAATTTTAAGATCATTCATCCTGACAGAATGTACAAAGATAATAACATTAATAACCTTTCTATTGTTGTACGATTAGATTATGGAGAACTTTCTGTACTCTTTACCGGTGATCTGGAACATGAAGGAGAAGAATATCTAATAAATAATTATCCGGAATTCCTTGATTGTGATGTTTTAAAAGTTGGACATCATGGCAGTAAAACTGCCAGTTCCCCTGCCTTTATCAAAGCAGTTGATCCGCAATATGCAATAATTTCTACAGCTAAAAAAAACAGATTTAATTTTCCTCATGAAATAACCTTGGAAAAATATGAATTTTTAGGGCAAAATTTAATGATAACCGGTTATGATGGTGCTTGCCAAATTGTATCAGATGGGAACAGTGCAAAGATCACAACTTTTGTATCACAGAAAAATATCATTGATAGTGATTTGAAATAAAAGATATTAAAAGTAGAGCGAGCTGCTAGCTCGCTTTAAAGATCAAGCTGGTCGTTCTACAATATTTTTGGAAACAAAAAAGCCCCGGCAAACCGGGGCTAATTTCTAACAACTAACTCTTATTTCATAAGAAAGAAAAGTTGCCTGACCACTCGTGAGTGGTCAGGCGTAATTCTTTTCTCTTACTTCATAAGGATCATTTTCTTTGTAGCGGTGTAGTTACTAGCTTTCATTTTGTAGAAATAAACACCACTTGATGTATTTTTACCACTGTTATCTTTACCATTCCATAAGATCTCATGGAAGTCTCTGTCAAGCTCTGCATTTACAAGAGTTTTAACAAGCTGACCTCTCATGTTATAGATGTCAATTGACACATGACCTGCTTCTTTAAGTGAGAAGCTGATCTTTGTTGTTGGATTGAATGGGTTAGGATAATTACCAGTAAGCTCAGTTACCGTTGGCTTAAGAATACCATTAGCATCAACGTGAATTACTGGAGCATCAGCTGAGAAATCTGATTCCCAACCACCTTCATATACTGCTGTCACATTATAGATGTATTCTCCTGTTGGAACAGCTATATCTATATACGTAGTACCGGGCTCACCTGTGTGAATCATAAGACCATCACGGTATATATTATAGCTATCAATTCCTCTTGCTGGTGCAGCCCAAGTAATCATTATGTTAGGCGGTAATGAAAGTGCTACAACATTTATTGGAACATCAAGTACAACTGTTGCACTTACAGGATCTGTAAGAACTGATATTCCATTCGGACTTGTGTAGTATGCTTCTA